>NZ_JANSIH010000161.1:0-28018 GCF_047462075.1 Synechococcus sp. R55.2 | reverse complement strand
TCCTTGGGGCGACTGTAAACTCGCCTGAAATTCCGAAACTTAGCTGTCCTCTGGGGCCGCTAGGGATTGGGATAAAGCCCGCACCCTGCGCATAGCGCGGGTGTCGGGTAGTTTACTTTTATCGGACTGGCGGTTGGGGATCCTCGCTTTGCAGGCGGAGAATTTCGGCCTCAATGCGCTGTTGCAAAGCTTTGCCCTCTTCGGAGCGGATCAAGAGTGTAATGCGGTTGTAGTCAGGCACAGTCATACCGTGGCGAGTGATGATCTCGGTCGCGGTGCGGATGAATTCTCGCCGGATTTGATCTTTGCTGGCTGGGTCGTTTGTGGCTTGGGAGCGCTTTTGGGCCTCTTGCCGGTGGGGCTCCATCTCCAAGACGATACGGGCGTACATTGTTACCTGCTCATCGCTCAACACCACAGAGGTGGTGGGGGTTTGAGCCACGGCCAGAGAGACAGTGAGCACAGGGATCCAAGTGCAAACCCAGATCAAACCCACCAGCCCTTTTTGGACCACGCTTTGGATTGGAAATGCCGTCCACCGTCTCCGACTTGCTTTGCCTGACACCGCTGATGTCTCCCCACCCGCCAACTGTTGCTCAGGTTGCCTAGGGTTTTTGTGAGCTTTCGGCCCCACGCCGGTTCAACACTCTGATGAACCCCGCGGGCTTCGATCCTATCTGCTCCTCTCTGTGAAAGCCCAGGGCGTCGTCCACGCTGACAACTGAGCTTGCTTTTCCATTTGACCGAAAACTGGTCTTTAGGTTCCAGTTCCAGTCCCTTTCCAGCCTATCTGACACCCAGAAGGGAGTGGCCTCTGGGATAATGGGGATGAATTGTCGGTTATTGCCCCTATGCATTTGGAACGTCGCCCGGTTTTCCCGTTTACGGCCATCGTCGGCCAAGAGGAGATGAAATTGGCCTTGCTCCTCAACGTGATCGACCCGCGCATTGGCGGGGTGCTGATCATGGGGGATCGCGGCACGGGCAAATCCACCACCATCCGCGCTTTGGCCGACCTGCTGCCCCAGATCGAGGTGGTGAAAGGGGATCCCTTCAACAGCCACCCGCGGCAGCGGGACTTGATGAGCGATCAAGTGTGGGAACGGCTCCAAGCAGGGGAAACGCTGGAAAGCACTTGGATCCAGGTGCCGATGGTGGATCTGCCCTTGGGGGCAACAGAAGACCGAGTGTGTGGCACTCTCGACATTGAGCGGGCCTTGGCTCAGGGGGTGAAGGCTTTTGAGCCAGGGCTACTAGCCAAGGCCAATCGAGGCATCCTTTACGTGGATGAAGTCAATTTGCTGGATGACCACTTGGTGGATGTGTTGCTGGACGCGGCGGCCTCAGGCTGGAACACCGTGGAACGGGAGGGCATTTCCATTCGTCATCCGGCTCGGTTTGTGCTGGTGGGATCCGGCAACCCGGAAGAGGGGGAATTGCGGCCTCAACTGCTGGATCGCTTTGGCATGTTCGTCCAGATCGAAACGGTGCGAGATGCCGCCCTGCGGGTGCGGATCGTGGAGGAGCGCAGCCAGTTCGACGCCGATCCCCAGGCTTTTTTGGCCAAGTATGCCGATTCCCAGCAGCGCCTGCGGGAGCGCATCGAAAAAGCCCAACATCTTTTGCCCAACGTGGCAGTGGATCCCGATTTGCGCTTGAAGATCTCCGGAGTATGTGCGGCTTTGGAGGTGGATGGGCTGCGCGGAGACATTGTCACCAACCGGGCTGCCAAGGCCCTGGCGGCTTTGGAAGGGCGGAGCGAGGTCACCGTCGCCGATATCCGTCGGGTGATCAGCCTGTGTTTGCGCCACCGCCTGCGCAAGGATCCTCTGGAGACCATCGACTCGGGCTACAAGGTGGAAAAAGCCTTCAGCGAAGTGTTCCAGGTGAGCTTGGAGAGCGCCGCCTAGCCCTCACCCCCCAGCTCCTCTCCCAGGGGGAGAGGGGAGTAGGGTGGCTGCTAGTTTGTCGGCAATGGCGGCAATCCAGGTTTGCTCCTGCCGGCTGAAGCTGCGTGGGGTATCGCTCCCCAAAATCAAGCACCCTCGCTGGCCGATGGGCTGGCACAGCACGGCCTGGGATCCGGGGGGCAACAGGCCATCGAACTCGGCGCGGGCCGGGAACAGCTTGAGATCCACCAAATACACGGGCCGCCCCGTCTGCAAGACCCGCTGTAAAACGCTCTTGGGCTGAATGGAGGGCATCTGGCCGGGGGTGGCTAGGATCCCCCGTTGCAGGAGGGTTCGCCCACCCACCCAGATCACCACGGTGCGGGCGGCGGTGGTGCTGAGCAGGGTATGGGAGGCCCAAGCCAGCTCCAGTTTCTCGCTTTCGGAAAGATCGGGATGCCAATCACAGCCGGGGATCCCCTGCAGGGGGGCCGTTTGGGGTGGAAGAGGCTGGATCTGCTGCCACAGCAGGCCGGTCAGGATCAAAACGGCGCTGAGGAGGATCCCCAAGGCATCTGAACGGGACTGGCTGGTAAGCAATTCCGGCGTAAAGGCCAGTCGATTAATAACCAAAAGGACGCTGCCCAAAAGGCCGGTCACCAGAGGCAGCCGCCTCACCCAGCGATTGGGATCCCTGGGGGCTGGAGTGGGTTCAACCGTCAAGGCAGGCTAGGCATAACCTAGAGGAAGTAACGGGAGAGAAGGGAGAAGCTCTTTCCTCTCTGCTCCCTTGAAGATTAAAGAACTGAAGTTCAGTATAAAGCCAACTCAGAGACGGCTCCAAATGCCAAGGCGCTCCTGCTGGGCTTTTTCTTGTAGGCCACCGTAGTAGCTGTCGTACTTGATGTTGTGGCTGTAGGGGATGATGCGGGCCAGGCCATTGCGCACCAACATGGCGTTCATCTGATGGCCTTCTAACCAGACATAGGCCTCCACCAAGCCCGTAGCATCTACGTTGCGCAGCAACTTATCCCCTTCCAGCTTGACGGTGCGGTAGAGGATGCGCTCCCGCATCAGTTCAATGGCTTGCTGGTAATAGGGGTTTTCTTCCGGGCTGAGACCCTCGATCCCGGCCAACCGGATTAGGCGCATCTTCTGTTCCCCTTCGATTTGCACCACTAGGGTGTCGCCGTTGACCACCCGCACCACAACTGCATCGGGGTAGCGATCGAAGCGGTGGTTGTCGAAGTAGAACGGGGTATCGGGAACGACCCGGGGCTCTCCAAACCCGTGGCCGGGAAGGACGGGTATGGTCATAAGCAATCCCAATGCAGCAGAGCCGAGAGCAATACGCTGGAACATGACCTTATCTCCCACTTTGGACACGGCCCCCTCTCTTTTTCCCGCCGGGGAGTTTCCGGTGGCAACACTTAAAGCGTAATGGTAGCGGCAACTGTCTAGAAAACAACCCCGCCGCAGGTTTGGAAGGGATCCCAGCCGGCAGTAATTCTGCAGATCTGCTGGGGGTTGGGTTGCCCAAGGTTCCCAGGCGACTGCGCCATTTCTGCTGACTTTTCTCCAGTTCCTCCAGCTCTTCCCGCAATTGCCGGGCGGATTTGTCGCTGATGTTTCTCAGCCTTGAATGGGGATTGGGCTGGTCTCTTTCTCTGGAGAGGCTGTTTGGCAGGTGGGAATTCAGGATCCGTCTAGCCGAGGGGATTTTGGGAGAGAAACTCCCGATCCAGGGGCAGGGGAGCGACGGGTTGGGTGAGGGTAAATTGGCCGCTTTCTATCCACTGCTTGAGGATTTCGGCAATTTGTATGGAGCGGCGCAAGCTGGCCAGAGGGGCAGTGCGAACCTTGCGGCCATTGAGGGTGATCTGGCCAGATTTGAGTTGGGCATAGCTCACCAAGCCAAAGGTGGGCCGCACCCGGCGGGGAATGGAAAAGTCAATCACGGGGGCAACCAACTCCTCATCCCGAATGGCAATGGCCTCCAAATCCGCAGGAGCGAGGATGGGAATGGGGATCCCGACCCCCAACATCAAGCTGGGACCGTAGTTGCGGAAGTAGCAGCCCCTCACCCATTCCGCCTGCATTTGCTTGGCATCTCCAATCAGGGCCAGGGTGGCCGCCGGGCCGATGGGAGTTTGGTTGGGCAATCGCTTTTGCAGCGGAAAGTGTTGGGTGCCCTCCCAGGCGACGTAGCCGATGCCGCCTCCCAAAAAGATGCGGCTGCCGATCCCCACCCGGCGCAACAGGGGATCGTTCAACAAGGGGGACAGCTCTCCCGGGTTGGAATAGACGGCATTGCCCAGATGCGGTTCCAACAGACCCAAGTAGGTGTACAAAGGCCGATCCCCGCCGTTCACCCCGACGATGAAGTTTTGGTAGGCATTGCGGGGGTTGAACAGGTAAAACTGGTTGAGCTGATCCCGAGTCAGGGTGGTCTCGTAGTCGGCGCGGGGGTAACAATCGGTCACTTGGCCGATGGCCCGCAAATGGACGCGCTTGCCCGCCACCAGGTCGGCAATGACATGGCCGCCCCCATAGGCTTGATCCGCTTGCTCGCTGGGTTGGGCTGCCCCCAGGTAAAGATCCACCGCGCCAAATCCGGCATAGGCCGGTACCCCGTTCAGCCAAGCTTGGCGAATCTTGATGGGCGGATCCGTATGGCCCAGGTTCACAATGGCTCCTGAAGACTCCATTGGCTCAAAGGTGCCGGTGGTGATCACATCCACCTGCTCAAAGGCTTCCTGGATCCCCAAGGTGGCCAGCTTGGCTTTGGCTTCCAGGGCCGTCCACACCCGCACCTGGCCTTTGGCAATGCGTTGGTTAATCTGGTCTAGGGTTCTCTCCATGGGATGTAAAGATCGCAATGGTTGGTCGCGTTGGCGGTGTGGAGCACTAGGCAGTCTTGATCGCTTGATCGTCGAGGGATCCGCTCCCATCTTGAATTCTCTCGTGAGGCAGCTCTTGGGACTGGCTCAATGAATAGCTTAAATGGACGGGGATCTGGGCCGGTGGGGCTTAAGGGGATCCGGCAGTATGGGCCGCTTTTGCCGGCGTTGGGGTTGGTGGGCCTGCTCTACGGCGGGGGGCTGCTGCTGGCTCTGGCCCAGAGTGTGGGCCTCTACGGCCTGGGCGAGAGGGGGTTTACCCTGCAGGGGTATGGGGAGCTGCTGCGGGATGCGGAAGTCGGGGGATCCCTGTTGCTCAGCCTCAGAATCGCTCTGTTGGCAACGGGGTTGGCGCTGCTTTTGGGGCTGGGGCTGGCGCTGCTGTTGCGGGGGGTGGGGGGGTGGGCCATCTGGCTTGGCCAGTTGACGCTGCCGATTCCTCATTTGGTGGGGGTGGCGGGGATGCTGCTGCTGCTGGGGCCCAGCGGTTGGCTGGCGCGGCTGGCCTTCCAACTGGGCTGGATTGCCTCGGATCAGGATTTTCCCTTGTGGGTGAACGACCGCGGCTATGTGGGGGTGTTGCTCTATTGGCTTTGGAAGGAGATCCCGTTTGCCGCTCTGGTGGCGCTGACGCTGCTGCGCGGGATGGGATCCGAGCTGGAGCAACAGGCTCGGCTGCTGGGGGCTTCTGCCGCCCAGACGTTTTGGTATGTAACGCTGCCCTTGCTGAGGCCGGGGCTGCTGGCCACCGGGATTCTCATCTTCGGCTTTGTCTTCAGCGCCTTTGAGGTTCCCTTGCTCTTAGGGCCCACCTACCCGCGCACCTTGCCCGTTCTGATCTACCAGCGCTTCACCCACATCAACCTGGAGCAGCGGCAGCAGGCGGTGGCGCTGGGGATCATCCTGCTGGCTGTCTCGGCAGCGGTGGTCAGCCTAATCGGAGGGCTGTTTGCAGCCAGAGTATCCTTTCTGCAGCTGCCGTTTGGCTCAGCGGGACGGGGTCCTTGGAGAAAGCCGTGAAAGGACGCAGATGGATTGGGGGATCCCTGCTCCGCCTTGGGGTGGCCGGAGTGGCCCTCCTTTGGGCTTTGCCCTTTGGGGTGCTGGCCCTTTGGGCCTTCACGCGGGCCTGGTATTTTCCCGATGCCCTGCCCCGGGCATGGAGCATAGCCGGTTGGCAGCAACTGCTGAGCTGGGGATCCCAGTTCCGGGCAGCCTTCGGCCAGAGCTTGCAAATTGCCCTGTTTACCACCCTGCTGGCCTTGGGGGTGGGGATCCCGGCAGGGCGAGTTTTGGGCACCCGTCCCGTGCCTGCCTGGCTGCGCCTGCTGCTGCTATTGCCCATCATCACCTCTCCTTTGGCCGTATTGATGGGCATCCAAGGGGTGCTGATTCGCCTGCGGCTGGACAGTACCCTGCTGGCGGTGGTTTTGGTGCATCTGATCCCCACCATTCCCTACATGGCTCTGGTGATGGGCAGTGTGTTCGCCCGTTTCGACCGCGGCTACGAGGCGCAGGCCCGCTGTTTGGGGGCGGATCCCTGGCAAGTGTGGTGGCAGGTGACGTTGCCCCTCATTGCCCCTGGGGCAGCCATTGGGGCGGTATTTGCCTTTTTGATCTCTTGGAACGAATTTTTGCTCACCTTCTTTGTCGGCGGTGGGCGGGTTCTCACGCTGCCAATGCTGCTCTACAGCCTTTTGCAAGGGGGAAACAATACCCTGGTGGCTGCAGTGGCCTTCCTGTCGCTGCTGCCGGGGTGGTTGGCCTTGCTGGGGGCCAGCGTCTGTTTGGGGCAGGCCATCGGGCTACCCCCCACAGAGGTTCAAGAGGGGGAGAGCTAATATCCCTTCAGGGCCAGGTTGGGCCGTTGCAGAGCAGCCCCCACCCGTTGAACCTGAGTTTTGAAGCTGCCATCTCGCTCCAACCATATCTGCCTCAGGGCAGGGGGAATTACCTCCAGGCCAAACTGGGGGCTCTTGGGACGAAATTGCACACAGGTTGAGGGACAAGCCAGGTAATCAACCCCCTCCCGCCGGCGGTGCAGGTCTTGGTGAATATGGCCGAATACAACAAGGCGGATGTGGTCGAACTCGTCCAGAACCCCAAACAACCGCTCCGGCTGCTGCAGGGCGCTTTGATCCAGCCAGGCAGAATCCACCGAAAAAGGGGGATGGTGCAGGGCCAACAAAACATGGTGTTGGGCAGCTTTGCTCCGCTGCAATTCCTGTCTCAGCCACAGCAGCGTGCGCTCCGTCAGGTAGCCGCTATCTTTGCCGGGCACGAGGGAGTTCAACAAAATAAAGCTCCAATTTTCCCGGCTGAAGCTCTTGTCCCCAAATAGCCGCTCGGCATGAAGCTCTTGGTTCATGGTGTGCAGGCGATCGTGGTTGCCCGCCAACCAGTAAGTATCGATGGGGAGAGCCTGCAAATGGGCTCTCAAACGGGCGTAAGATGCCGCACTGCCATCTTGAGAGAGATCTCCGGTAAGCAGCAGCAGATCCGGCAAGGGATCCAAAGCGGCAATGGCCTTTTGCACCTGCAGGAAAGAGGCTTCCGTGTCCACCCCCAGCAGCCGGTGATGGGGCTTGGCAAACAGATGCAGGTCGCTGATCTGAACCACGTATACGGTCATAGAGCAGGCCCAAGAGGGTGGGATCCCATCTCCGCAGGTTCAAAACACTACCGTTCTAGCACCAGATGGCCCGGCTGGAACCCGTAGGTAGGGTCATTTCGATTCAAGCTAGGACACTGCACCCACACCCAAAACGTTGGTCGCGTCTTCGCGTCAGCGTTGCGGAGCAATAATCCCCAGAACCACAAGGCTTTTCTCAGTAGCCCAGGCGTCTCGCCCCCAACCTAAAATGACCATAACTCAGCCCTAAAGGGCTCAACCTTAACCTACCCAAGTCCGTCAACCCGGTTCAATCCCTTGAGAAAATCCTCTCAGGAAAAGCTTTAGGAAACATTCAGAGATCGGCCCACGTTCCTAAAGGCAGCTTGCACCTGAGGCCAGCGGGATTCCTGGGTAGAGGCCGTCAGCGTATAGAGGCGATGGTGCCGAACGGTCACCGTCACCACCTCGTGGCGAAGCTGGGATCCCATATCGGTTTGGTATTCCAGCAGGTAATAGGGGTGCTCCTGCCGCTCAAAGGCTTCGGCAGCCAACAGCTTGGCCGAGCGACCGGATCCCTCAGGGGCTATGATCTTCTCCGCCACCAACTGCCCCACCTCAGCCGGGCTGCCCAGATCGGCAATCGTCTCCCCTTTGTCAAATGGGGCGATCATCAGGCTGACGTTCTCGGTCTCGTACACCAGGTCGCGCAGGAGTACCACCGGCCCTTTCCCCGGCCCAAGATTGACCGCCACCATGCCGTTGGGGTAAGCAAAAGCAAAGGCTCCGCTGGGATCCCTGTAGGCCCGCAGGTTAGAGCCCGCGGAACAGGCACAAACCACCAAGCTGAGGCAAACACAGAGCAGCAACAGCGCTCTAGACAGCCACGGGCTGGTTGCGTAAGTGGGCCACAGGCCTGATCGGGCAGAATGCGCGCCTCGTGCTGCTGACATTGCTGGGATCCTCTCCTCAGGTGGGTTGCCTATTCTTCCTTTATCATCCTAGTACGAGCGCGCCAGCTCTAACCCCTTGGCCTGGGTGCCGGGCGTGCTCAGGCCTGAGTATCCAGCCCAGTTGGCCGGACTGCGCCCACGGAAAACTCCGGCTCAGCAGCGTGGTCGCCGATGTCGGCTGAGACTGAAAACAGGGGATCCTACCGGCCTAAAAGCAACTGCCGCTATTGAGGGAGCCGCTTCTCGAAATCCAAATCCGGCATCGGCAGGTTGGCCTGGGCACCTCCTTGGCCGGTGAGCATTGCCAAGCGGCGGGAGATTTCATCGTCCATGGCCATTTCATCCAATTGGGCAGCAATCTGCTCGCTGCGATCTTCCGAGAGTTCGCTCATGGCTCGGGATTTGAGCTGGCGAGCCTGGATAGCATTCTTTGCCGCCTCAAATTGGGACTTGGCCGAGTCGATGTTGTAGGAGTTGTTGACGCGGGTCATCTGCTCCAGAGCTTGGTTCACCTCGTTGATGTCTTTGAGGTTGCTCAGCTCGCTCTTGTAAGCGGCCAGTCGTTCTTTCTCGCGGGCCAGCTTTTGCTTGGCGGCATTGACGTAGCGCTCGGCAGTTTCCACATTCTCCTTGAGGGGGCCGAGAATGGCCTCAATTTGCAGCGCTTGGGACATAGCCAGACGGGCAGCCTCTTGATCGCCCCGTTGGGCGGCCAGGCGAGCTTTGTTCTCCAGGGCCTGGTACTCCCGCACCTTTTGCATGTACTTCTGCTCAGCCCGCTGATAGGCGGCTACTTGGGTGGCAACGGCTTCCGTGAGACGCTGAACCGTCTCCTGCATCGTGCGTAGGGATTCTTCCGCCACCATCACCGCCCCTGTGCCACCTTTCTCCACCGGGATCCCCCACAGCCAGTTCCAAGTTCCGACGATGACGCTGCCGGCCCGTTGCCCAAAAATGCCGTAGATGATCTTGCGTGCGCCCATGGCTTGACCCTCCTGCCTACGCGTGCCTCTACTGTATTTAATTTCTCCCCAACTGGAAAGATCTCAGGGATCCGGCAAGTGGACAAATTCAAATCCCCGCTTCTTCAAAGTTGGGATCAACTGCCGCGTTACCTCAACCACTTGGGCTCCTCCTTGTACCCCATCGTGCAGCACGATTAAGGAGCCAGGCCGCACCTGGGCCAGCACCCGCTCCACTACCACCGATACCGGTGGGATCAGCCAATCCTCAGGCACCACGCTCCACATCACCGGACAAAAGCCCCAACGGCGCAAATCCGCAAGCGTCTGCGGCCAAAACAAGCCATTGGGCGGGCGCACAGCCCGATAATCGTCAAGGATCCCGCCACAGGCAGCCACGAGGGTGGTTTGGCTGCGCTTCAGGCTCTGATAAAGCTCTCCAGGGGCAAGCTCGGTAAAAGGGCGATGCTGCCAGCCGTGAAGGCCAATGCGGTGGCCTTGTTGGCGGATCTGACGGGCCAGGTGGGGCCAGCGCTGCACCCGTTCTCCCAACACAAAAAACGTGGCCGGCACCTGAAAATCCATCAAAACCTGCAACAAAGCAGGGGTGTACTCAGGGTGAGGGCCATCGTCAAAGGTCAGAGCCACCCGCTGGGTATGGGGATCTGCCGGCAACTCCCACAGGCCGTCGGGAAAGAGGGTCTTGAGGCCCCAATGCAGGGGTGGGTAGAGAGATGGGGGCAGGATTTGCTGAGAAGAGAAGAGCATTGTGGTGGGCTGTATTTTGTCCAGAACCAGAGGGCAATGCTTTGGGTGATCAACTGGGTAACAAATTTAGGTATTGCCGATTGAGCCAACCAATTGAAAAAATGGGCATGAGCATTGTAGCCCGCAAAACGGAAATCAGGGTTGGCGGGCCCGTCGATGGGCTTTTGGATCTCGTCCTAGCCAGTTGTGATTACAGATTGTGCCTACAGATTGTGATTACAGAAGTTGCCATTGGGTGTCGGCAGCAGCCCGCCGCTCGAGTTCTTGAGACGGATGTGGGATCCCTTCTGCCCATAGCCCAGATCCGATAGGCTAGATTCACCCTCAAGGTATCAGCTGATGGCTTGGCAAACTCCAACACTGCTGCTGGTGGATGGTCACTCTCTGGCCTATCGCTCCTTCTACGCCTTTGCCTACAGCCGCGAGGGGGGGTTGCGCACTTCCACTGGGATCCCCACCAGCGTCAGCTTTGGCTTTTTGAAATCGCTGTTAGAAGTCTTGGACAAATACACCCCTACCCATGTAGCCGTTGCCTTTGATACACGGCAGCCCACTTTTCGCCACGAGGCCGACGAAACCTACAAATCAGGCCGCCCGGAAACGCCACCGGAGTTTATCGAAGATGTGGAGAACCTGAAGCAGGTGTTGACGGCACTACGCATCCCGATTTTGGTGGTGCCTGGTTTTGAAGCCGATGACATTTTGGGCACCCTCAGTAGGCTAGCCCCCCAAGATTACCGGGTGCAGATCTTAAGTGGCGATCAAGATCTGTTCCAGTTGATCGATACCGATGGAAGAGTTCGGGTTTTGCACCTCAACAGCAAAGATCGCATCAGCGAGTTTGGCCCCGAACAAGTGAAAGAAAAATTGGGCATCTGGCCTTGGCAGGTGGTGGATTATAAGGCCCTCTGTGGTGACCCTTCTGACAACATTCCCGGGGTGAAAGGGATCGGCCCCAAGCGAGCTGTGGAGCTGCTGGAGCGCTACGGCAGTTTGGATGAAATTTTCGACCACCTGGACGAGATCCAAGGAAAAGTCCAGCAATACCTCAAAGAAGGGATCCCGGCGGCTCAGCACTCGCAATTTATGGCTCGAATCAAATGCGATGTCCCTCTCTCTCCCGACTGGGAGGGCATGAAATTAACCGGGTTTGATCAAGCAGAATTGCTGCCGCTGCTGGAAAAATTGGAGTTTCACAGCTTCATCGCCCAAGTGCGCAAAATACAAACGGCTTTGGGGGGGATCCCAACCGAGGCAGAGGTGGTCAGCGCCTTTAATCCCACCGGGGATCCCGCAAACGCTCCTGACGAAGCCCTGTGGTTTGATTTTGCCCTCGATCCCGTCCCTTCTCTGCCGGCGGTGCGCATCATCGATACGTCAGAGCAACTGGAGCTGTTGCGGCAAGAGCTGTTGGCCTGCCCAGGGATTGTAGCTTGGGATACTGAAACCACCAGCCTAGATCCACGGGATGCCCAATTGGTAGGGATCGGCTGTTGTTGGTCAGAGGGAGATATCGCCTACTTGCCCATCGGCCACCGCCAGGGATCCAACCTGGATTGGGAGCTGGTTAAACAAAGCCTGCAACCCCTTTGGGAAGATCCCAACCGACCCAAAAGCCTACAAAACTGTAAGTACGACCTGAGCATTTTCCGCGCCCACGGGATCCGCCTGCAAGGGATCCAGTTTGATCCCATGTTGGCCAGCTACGTTTTGGATCCAGAAGCCAGCCACAACTTGGCCGATTTGGCAGCTACCCATTTGGGTTTGCCAACCACCAGCTACAAAAAGTTGCTGGGCAAGGAACAGTCCATTGCCGATATCCCGATTTCCAAAGTTGCAGAATACTGTGGAACCGACGCCTATTGTGCCTATCGTCTGGTGCCAATCCTCACCGAAAAGCTGCAGAAAACCGATCCACGCCTGTGGGATCTTTTTATTCAAGTCGAGCTGCCCTTGGCCCAAGTTTTGGAAGAGATGGAGTGGATCGGCATTCGCGTTGATACCGAGTTTCTGAGGCAATTTTCCCAAGAGCTGGAACAAGAGCTGCAAAGTTTGGAGCAGAAAGCTTATGCCCAGGCTGGAGAAACCTTTAACCTCAATTCTCCCAAGCAACTGGGATCCCTGCTCTTTGAAAAGCTGAAATTGGACATTCGCAAAACCCGCAAAACGGCCACCGGCTATTCCACCGATGCCTCAGTTTTAGAAAAGCTAGAGGGGGATCATCCTCTCATCGAAACCATCGTGCAATACCGCACCTTGGCCAAGCTGAAATCGACCTATGTGGATGCTCTGCCTGCCCTGGTAAGAAGCGATACCGGCAGAGTCCACACCGACTTTAACCAAACCGTTACTGCCACCGGCAGGCTCAGCTCCTCAAACCCCAACTTGCAAAATATTCCCATTCGCACCGAGTTCAGTCGCCGGATTCGACAAGCTTTTATTCCCCAAGAGGGATGGCTATTGGCGGCAGCAGATTACTCTCAAATTGAGCTGCGCATTTTGGCCCACCTCAGCCAAGAACCTGCCTTGCTGGAAGGCTTTCGCTCAGGGGAAGATGTGCATACCCTGACCGCCCGCCTGCTCCTGGAAAAACAGGAAATAACCAGCGAAGAACGCCGCCTGGCCAAAACGATCAACTATGGGGTGATCTATGGCATGGGAGCGCAGCGCTTTGCCCGCACTGCGGGGGTTTCTTTGTCGGAAGCCAAGCAATTTTTACAGCGATTTAACGAGCGCTACGCCGGCATTTTTGCCTATCTGCGCTCCACTGAAGCCTTTGTGGAAAAGCATGGCTATGTAGAAACGATCTTGGGTCGCCGTCGCTATTTTCCCAATTTGTCTCGTCTGACAGGCCATCGCAAACAAGCGGAATTGCGGGCAGCTGTGAATGCTCCCATTCAGGGATCCGCCTCGGACATTATCAAAGTAGCAATGGTGCGCCTGCGGCAAAAGCTGCAGAACTTTCGTTCCCGCTTGCTCCTGCAAGTGCATGATGAGCTGGTGTTTGAGGTGGATCCCTCGGAATGGCAGGCCCTAAAACCGCTGATCCAAAGGGAAATGGAAGGAGCAGTGCCCCTCTCCATACCGCTGGTGGTGGATATCCAAATTGGCCACAATTGGAAGGAAGCCAACTAGACCATGGGAGGCAGAAAACCCCAGGTTTGCAAGGAAAGGGATCCCGGCTCCGTGAAAATGTTAAGCTATGTAAAAGCGTTTGTTGTTTTCTTATGACTGTTGAGATTTACACCTGGCGTTTTTGTCCCTTTTGCATCCGGGCCAAGCAACTGCTGGATCGCAAAGGCGTGAAGTATATCGAGTACGCCATCGATGGAGACGAGGCAGCACGGGCGGAAATGGCCAAGCGGGCCAACGGCCGCCGTTCGGTGCCGCAAATTTTCATCAACGACCAGCATATCGGCGGCTGCGACGATCTTTACGCGCTAGAGGCTCGCGGCCAGTTGGATCTGCTCCTACAGCAGGCCAGCTAAGCCTCAACTGTATCTCTCATCACTTTGTAGCCTGTTTAACTTGAGCGCGAGCCTGCTTCACCATGGCAATTAAGGTTTGATGGGCGTCCTCCGAGTCCCGCAGGGGGTGGTCGAAGCGGATCCGCAGCGTTTGTACGGCCCCGTCGACCTGCACCCGCAAGTCCATCCCTTCCGGGTCAATGGCCTGCATGCGGGCTTGGGTAACTCCTTCCACCTGGCCAAAGACCCTGGCGTAGAGGGCTATTGCATCGGCATGATCTTCGTTCATGTGCTTGCAGATGCGCTCGCTAACTTGGGGGGTGAGAGGATCGCCCATGGCAGTTGTTTTTAGCTTACAGCCCTCAGTTTAAAGCTCCCGCCAGTCCACAGTAAACTACCCAACCCTACCCCTGGCCAGTACAATAATGCGGCTAACCCAGCGTTAAAAGCGGCGCTCCCGGATAGGCAGCCGTTTAGGTTTCAGAATAAAAAGGCAGGGATCCCTTCCCCTCCATCCCAGAGAACACCAGGGATCCAGGGGATCAAGCTTGTCCTTGGGCCTGTAGCTCCAACAGCTCATCTGCCATATCCAAAAAAGCCTCCCGATCCAGATAGGAGACATCTCCCACCCACTCCCCCAGCTTGACCACATAGACCTCGCTCAAGGTGGGCCGGCGCTGCAAATCGCGGGAATAGGCTTTCACCAACCCGAGCACCGATTGCTTTTTGACAATTCGCCTGTAGCGGGGATCGTCCTTGGCCCGCACACGATAGACGACTCCGGTCTCATCGCCAATTTCCATCTCAAACTGGCGCTCCCGCACCTCTTCAATGTAGAAGTTGCCATCTTCATCCAGCTTTTCTCGCTCTTCCACCACCACCTCGTAGCGGCGAGTGCGCAACACCTGCCCAAAAAACAATCCCCCATAGGGAATCTCGCGAAAGGCTAGCTGACGGCGGGAGATGGTATAGAGCGGCCCCCACAGGAAGGGATAGAGCAACGAGAGAATCCCGACCAGGAAGGCGATTGCCCCCAGAAAGGATCCCTCGCCGAAAGCGCGGGAAAGAACCAGCAACGCCACGCCCACCAAAATGGCCGTGATGATGCGGCCCGTGCTCTTGAGGGCATCGCTCCAGTAAGCCGCATACTGAAGGCGCGTTGGCACCACCGGAATCACCGATTCGCATTCTTCTGGGGTTAGCTCCAACAACATGCTCCAAGGATCCTCACAATGCCACACTCCACCTGCAACGGGCCAGACCCTATCTTAAAATGAGGCAGGGGCGCTTTGCCGCCGGGCTTGTCTGCTGCCAGTTCTTGCACACTTCCCATTTCCATGCTGACAGGATCCCATTTCTCCTCGACCGGCCAGACCATCAGACAGCAGGTGGCCCAGTTGGACGAGGGATCCCGTCGCGACAAGGCTTGGCTGGGGGATGCGGTGTTGAGCTTGTTTGCCCGGCAGTGGCTGCTTGGGCCACCTCAAGACTGGCAAGTGCCTTCCCCGCCCAGTTGTGACTTGAATCGCGCAGAACTCTTCACTTGGCTGACCTCCAATCAATTTTTGTCGGCCTTCAGGGATCCCACGCAGGTTGAGGCGGAAATCGGCCTGATTTACGAAAAAGAAGGTCTACAAGCAGCGTTTGAATATATCCAGGCGCACCTGCTGCCTCTGTTTGTAAGGCAGGTGAACAACCGCGCCAAAGCCCTGCGTGGCAAACGCCACTAGCCAGTTTCTGAGCGAAGCAAGAGCGCGGCAGGATGGCTGGGCAGGTCGCCTCTTGAGGGGGAAGCGGAATTAATGGGAAGAAGGGGGATCCACCCAGCGCCCATCGGCTTTGATCAGATCGATCAGCGCCTGCACGCCTTCCGATTCCGGCACCCTTTTCACTTCCTCTTTGCCGCGGTAGAGAGAGATCACCCCCGGCGTCTTGCCCACGTAGCCGTAGTCGGCGTCGGCCATCTCTCCCGGCCCATTGACAATGCAGCCCATCACGGCAATGTCCAACCCCACCAGATGCTGAGTTGCAGCACGCACCTTCTGCAGCACCTCCTCCAAATTGAAGAGGGTGCGGCCACAGGAAGGGCAGGCCACATACTCCACCATGGTTTTGCGCAGGTTCAGAGCTTGCAAAATGCCGTAGGCCACCGGGATCTCCTTCTCTGGCGCTTCCGTGAGAGAAACCCGAATCGTGTCGCCGATCCCTTCAGCCAAGAGGGTTCCGATCCCCACCGCCGACTTGATGCGCCCATATTCTCCATCGCCCGCCTCGGTGACACCTAAGTGGAAGGGGTAATTCAGGCCCAGGGCATCGAAGCGACGGGCTGCCAGCCGGTAGGCCGCCAACATGACCTGCGGGCGGGAGGCCTTGAAGGAAAGCACCACATTGTGAAAGTCTTGCTCGGCGCAAATTTGGGCAAATTCCAGGGCCGACTCCACCATGCCCTCAGGCGTATCCCCGTAGGTGAAGAGCATCCGCTCTGCCAGGGATCCATGATTTACCCCGATGCGCAGGGCTTTGTTCTGGGCTTTGAGGGTCTGGACAAGGGGGGTGAAGGTTTCCCGGATTTTGTTACGAATGGCCTCAAATTCCGCCTGGGTATATTCTGTGCGACCGGGCTGAGGTTTTTCAAAGATGAACAACCCCGGATTGATGCGCACCTTGTCCACGTATTTGGCTACTTCCAGGGCGATCTTGATGCCGTTGTGATGGACATCGGCTACCAAAGGCACCGGCTTGTAGGTTTGGATCAGCTTCTCCCGAATCGCCTCCATCGCCTTGGCATGGGCCATGCTGGGAACGGTAACCCGCACAATCTCTGAGCCTGCCTCGTGCAGACGGCGGATCCCGGCCACTGCCGCGTCGACGTCGAGGGTGTCCTCGTTAATCATGGACTGTACCACCACCGGGTGCTGGCTGCCGATCAACACATCAGCTACGGCCACCGTGCGGGTGGGGCGACGGGGATAGACCGGTTCTGGGTAGGGCTGCTGGGGGGGGGCGTTGGGCCGATCCAGGGTTTGCATAGCTTGGTCAAGCCAAAAGAGCTGCTCTAGCTTGATTGTAGGTCGGAAACTAACCTGGGGTTCGATTCAGCTCAGGGTAAAGGCTGAGGGGTTCAACCCCGAGGATTTCGACGGGATCCCCAACCCTCAGGTGCTTGCCCGTCTCCGTTCTCGGGATCCACGTATTGATCCCAAGGCGATAGAAATGGTCAAAGCGGCTGGCTTCGGCCCAGGGTGGCAAGGTTTTCTGCCGTTGCGCCACGAAGTGCTTTTGAAAACCGGGATAGGCATCTCCGCTCAGGGGATCCCGGGTGGGCACCACACAGCGGGTGCAGGGGTTAAGGCCCAGCAGCTCCACTTCCCCGATGCGAAAGCGCACCCCTTGATCTGCGCGGGCAAAGAGACGATCCTCCCAAAAGGCAGAGCAATCCGACAGCTCGATATTCATGCGAAAGCGCTGCCGAACCGCTTCCAGGGTCAAGTTGGGGAACCAACCAGCCACCGTCTCCAGAGTGGCTGTGCTGATCAGGGTGGGGCCGTCGGCATAGGGATCGTCTGGAAATCCCCTGACAGGATCCTCCAGCAGTTGCACCGGAAAGCCCAACCAGTGGCTGAGCCAAGTTTGTAAAGCATCCCGCTGCTGCTGCAGGTCAAACTGGGCCGTCTTGCCCTCCCCCCACAACTGCACCCGGCCCAACCGGGGATCAAACCGGGCCCGCAGGCGGTGGACCGCAGCATGGCGCTTGCCGTTCACCCGCTTTCCCTCCGCATCCACCAGGGCGTAGCGCCGATCCCCCTCCAAAGTCCCCCCTGCCGTCAGCCTCACCTCAGACAGAGGGATCCCATCCAGGGACTTGATGGGATAGACCGTTAACCTGGCAACCTGGGGCATGGCCTGTCTGCCGGGATCCCTGGGGGTGGGATCCGCCTTAGCTGCTTAACTGTCGGCTTCGGTGGGATGGTCGGTCATGGGGTAGCTGCGGATAAAGTCTCTGGGGGTTACATTTTCTACAAACTTGCGAAAGGCCTCCCGCTCCGCCTCGTCGGCATCCTGGTTCATGGGGATCGAGGCTTCCGCAATGACCTCTTCCACCGTCCAGATGGGAACATGGGCCCGCAGAGCGAGGGCAATGGCGTCGCTGGGGCGGCAGTCGATCTCTTGTTTTTTGTCACCATTCACGGTGACGAGCACCGCGTAGAAGGTGTTATCCAGCAACGCGTGAATGATGACTCGCTCCAGCTTGATCCCCCACGTCTTCCAGGAGTTGAGGATGAGATCATGGGTCATGGGGCGCAGTGGCTTTTGGTCGTCCAGGGCCTGCAAAATGGCGTTGGCCTCTGCTTTTCCCACCCAAATGGGCAGGGCACGACGCTCACTGCCATCGCGCAGGATGACAATGGGGTTTTGGTTGACGGCATCGACCGCAATCCCAGCCACATGCATCTCGATCATGAGCAATTGCCTCCAGCCGGTGATCTTGATCGTATCTACGGGCGTCAAAGTTTGGCAACACACCATGAGCTCAGTTGGTAGTCCAGTTGAAGTGGCTTTGATCGGGGGCACTAGCGAGAGCCGCAGCTTGGCCGACGCCCTCAGCCGCCAAGGGATCCCTTGGGTGGCAACCGTCACCACCGAAGGGGCCAGAAGACTGTATCAGGATTTGCCTGGTCAGGTGGTGGTCACCCGATTTTCGCCGTCATCTCTGGAACAATTCCTGCAAGAGTGCCGGATCCGCGTAGTGGTGGATGCCTCTCATCCTTTTGCCCAGCAAATCTCGCAACTGGCCATCCAGGTGACGGCTCAACTGAGGATCCCCTACCTGCGCTACGAACGCCCTCCTCTGGAGCTGGATCCCTGGGTCCAGGTGGTGCCGGACTGGCAGGGGGTGCTCACAGATGCGGTGCTGGCAGGGCGGCGGGTGCTGTTGACGGTGGGAGTGAAGGCCCTGCCCCTGTTTGTGCCTTGGCAAGACCGCTGCCAACTGTGGGCGCGGGTGCTGCCGGAATCGGTTCCCCAAGCGGTGCAAGCCGGGATCCCTGCCGAGCGGGTGATCGGGATGCGCTTGCCCCTCAGCTTGGAGCAAGAACTGCAGCTTTGGCAGCGGTTCAGCCCTCAGGTGGTGATCAGCAAAGCTTCTGGGGAAGCAGGTGGGCTGGGGATCAAGCAGGCGGTGGCCAAAACCCTGGGGATCCCTCTGTGGGTGATCCGGCGACCCCCGTTGGACTATCCCTGGTGCAGCCAGGATTTGACAGCAGTGGTGCAGGCCTGTAGGCGATGCTTGGAAGGAGCGGGACCTTGAGGTTGCCCAGCTCCAGTCCAACGGGTCAAAACGGCTCTTCGGGGGGCAGGTTGGAGTCGCGGTCTTGACGGGATCCCAGCAGTTCTAGGCGATCTACAGCGATGATGGGCCTCTGGCGCTCTTCTCCGGTGGATTTGTCTTTCCAGCGATCGAACTTGAGGCTGCCTGTTACCCCGATGAGGCTGCCTTTGCGCACATACTCTCCGGCCACCTCGGCAGTGCGGCCCCACAGCTCCAGGTTAAACCAATCAGGCTTGTCTTCCCCTTTGCGGAATCGGTTCACCGCCAGGCTGAAGGTACACACCACCCTGCCCGACTCAAAGTAGCGCACCTCCGGATCCATGCCGGCTCGCCCCACCAGGGTCACCAGGTTCAAGCTCATGGGTAGTTTCTCCAGACCGCCAGTAGATCTAGCCTTCGTTGTAGCGCTCGCAAGGGATCCCTGTCATCTTTTGGCCTGCGACCGTCAGCTTGGGCTCAGAGCCGATTCTTTAGGATATCTACAGATTCAACTGCGGGGATCCCGGTTGATCTGCGGGAAAAGCCTCTGCTGTGATGGACTTGATGCTCGGGATCCGGATCCGCACTCTGTCGCAAAAGTTTACAATGGCAGAAGCAGTTGAGCAAATGCCAGCCCACCAGACACTCCCACCGGCCAATTGCAGGGCTAGCAGAGCAGGTTCGTTGCTGTGAGAGGACGCATTCGGAAGCATTTCCCATGGAATTCATCTACACATACGCCTGGTTGATCCCCGTCTATCCTTTGGTGGCGGCCTTTCTCCTCGGCTTAGGCATCCTGATGTTCAACGCCTGGACAAGGGCCAACCGCTCTCTGGCTGCCTTTTTGAGCGTGTTCTCGACTGGGACGGCGATGGTTCATGCCTTTGCCCTTTTGGTCAGCCAGGTGCAGGGGCACGAAGCCGTCCTCAGAACCCTCACCTGGGCCCAGGCGGGATCCTTCTCGGTGGATATGGGCTTTGTCGTGGATCACCTGAGCGCCATGATGCTGGTGGTGGTGACCACGGTGGCCTTTCTGGTGCAGATCTACTCCGATGGCTACATGGCCCACGATCCCGGCTATGTGCGTTTCTACGCCTACCTGAGCTTATTTAGCTCCTCGATGCTGGGCTTGGTGGTCAGCCCCAACCTGGTGCAGATCTATATCTTCTGGGAGCTGGTGGGGATGTGCTCCTACCTGCTCATCGGCTTTTGGCACGACCGGCAGGCAGCGGCAGAAGCAGCGCAAAAGGCGTTTGTGGTCAACCGGGTGGGAGATTTCGGCCTGCTGTTGGGCATTTTGGGCTTTTACTGGATTTCCGGCACCTTCGCGTTTGACGAGATCGGGCGCAATCTGCAGGAGATGCTGGCTAGCGGGGCAGTGAGCAGCAGCTTGATTGCCCTGTTTGCGGCGTTGGTGTTCTTGGGGCCGGTGGCCAAGTCGGCCCAGTTCCCGCTGCATGTGTGGTTGCCGGATGCCATGGAGGGCCCCACGCCCATTTCCGCTCTCATCCACGCGGCGACGATGGTGGCGGCTGGGGTATTCCTCTTGGCCCGCATGTTCCCGGTGCTGGAAGGGATCCCGGTGGCCATGGACATCATCGCCTGGACGGGGGCGGGCACAGCCTTCTTGGGGGCCACCATTGCCATCACCCAAAACGACATCAAAAAAGGCTTGGCCTACTCCACCATTTCCCAGCTGGGCTACATGGTCATGGCCATGGGGTGCGGCGCCTATGGGGCGGGCCTGTTTCACCTGATGACCCACGCCTACTTTAAGGCGATGCTCTTTTTGTGCTCTGGCTCAGTTATCCACGGCATGGAAGCGGTGGTCGGCCATGACCCGGTTTTGGCCCAAGACATGCGCCTGATGGGGGGGTTGCGCAAATACATGCCGGTTACGGCCATCACGTTTTTGATCGGCACGTTGGCCATTTGTGGGATCCCGCCCTTCGCCGGCTTTTGGTCTAAAGACGAGATCTTGGGCGCTGTTTTCGAACGGAACCCAGCTCTGTGGGGGGTGGGCTTCCTCACCGCCGGGATCACCGCCTTCTACATGTTCCGCATCTACTTCCTCACCTTCGAAGGGGAGTTTCGCGGCACCAACCTGAGACTGCGGCAGGAGGTGGCCATCAGCCAGGGCCGTCCTGTGCCAGCTTTTGCCTACGTTTTTGCGGGGAAACAACCGGCCTTTGGCCCTGGAGCCATGAACATTCAAGAAAAACCCCAGCCCAGCAGCCATCCTGAAGCCCACGAAAACCTGCACGACGGAGATGCCCATGCCTCAGAGCCCCATGAGTCCCCTTGGTCGATGACCTTCCCGCTGTTGGCTCTGGCCGTCCCTTCTGTGCTGATTGGCCTGGTGGGTACCCCTTTTGCCAACTTCTTTGAAGCTTTCATCCACCCACCGACTGAGTCTGTGGCAGAGGCAGGCTCGATTTTACCGCTGGTGGCAGCAGAGTGGCAGGAGGTGCTGGCGGGCCATTTCGATTGGGCAGAGTTTCTAATCATGGCGGGTAGTTCCGTGGGCATGGGGCTGATCGGCATCACTTTGGCCAGCTTGATCTACTGGCAAAAGCGCATCGACCCGGGCACCTTCCCCCAAAGCCTGCAGCCGCTCTACTACTTCTCCCTCAACAAGTGGTACATTGACGACCTCTATGAGCGAGTCTTTGTGCAGGGCACCCGCTTCGTGGCACGGGAGGCGCTGGAGGTGGACAGCCGCATTGTGGATGGTGTGGTCAACCTGACGGGCTTGGTGACCATGGTGAGCGGCGAGGCGATGAAATACCTGGAGAGCGGCAAGGCCCAGTTTTACGCTTTGATTATCTTTGCAGCGGTGGTGGTGATGGTGGTGGCATCAGGGGTAGGGTTCTAGCTCGAAGGCGAGGATGGATCCGGCCCGCTTGGCCAAGGGATCCCTCAGCCTAGAACTGCTGCTATGCTACGGAGCAAGTTGAGCGGATCCCTTGTTGCAATGGCCCCGCGTTCTCTTAAGTCGATTTCGCATCCCTTGTTGGCGGAAAGGCAAGGTCAGAGGGAGCGTGTCTTGGCCCTGAAAAATCGGATCGAAGCAATCCTCTATTTGAAGGGGCAGCCTCTGGAGCTATCGGCCCTGGCCCAGTTGGCCCATTGCAGTCGCGACGAAGCCTACGATGCGCTGCTGGAATTAATGGAAGACTATGCCCATCGCGATTCTGCCTTGGAGGTCTTACAGGTGGAGGAGGGGTTTGCCCTGCAGTTGCGGGAGCCGTTTTTGGAGCTGGCCAACCGGCTCTTGCCCCCTGAGATTGGGGTGGGTGCCACCCGTACCCTGGCCACCATCATTCTGCGTGGCCCGCTCTCGCAAGCCGATTTGGTGGAGTTGCGCGGTCAAGGTGCTTATCAGCACGTGGCAGAGCTGGTAGAAAAAGGCTTCGTTACCCGCTATCGCAAAGAAGGCAGCCGTTCCCCCTGGTTGCGGGTGACCGATAAGTTTCATCGCTACTTCACGGTAGATGAGCTGGCCAAAAAAGCAGCAGAGGCAGCCTCCTTCCCCGAACAGTAAAAAGGATCCCCGATAAGGGGATCCAGACCAAAAGGATCCCAGCTTTACCCGACGAAGGGATCCCTTCTCAAGCGCCCGTCAAAGTTGGTGTTCGGGCTTTTACTACTTATTAGGCTGAGGGGTGACCCGCAAATAGGGCTTAATTTCCTTGTAGCCTTTTGGGAACTTCTCTTTCAGCACTTCCGGATCTTTCAGCGAAGGCGGAATGATGACATCGTCACCGTCTTTCCAGTCGGCAGGAGTGACAACGTTATACTTATCCGTCAACTGCAGGGCATCGATCACCCGCAGGAGCTCGTCGAAGTTGCGGCCTGTGCTGGCCGGGTAGGTAAGAATGAGGCGTATCTTCTTGTTGGGATCGATGATGAACACCGAGCGCACCGTCAGGGGCAGCCCTTCTTGGTTGATGTTGGTTTGATCCAACATGTCGTAGAGCTGAGAAACCTTGCGGTCTGCATCCGCCAAGATGGGATAGTTCAGGGTGGTGTTCTGGGTTTCCTCGATGTCTTTCACCCAGCCCACGTGGGACTCCACATCGTCCACACTGAGGGCGATCACCTTCACACCCCGCTTTTCAAATTCGGGCATCAGCTTGGCAACAGTGCCTAGCTCCGTGGTGCAGACCGGCGTGTAATCGGCGGGGTGAGAGAACAACACCACCCAGCTATCCCCGGCCCAAGAGTAGAAATCGATTTCGCCGTGGGTAGACTTTTGCGTGAAATTGGGAGCAGTATCGCCAAGTCGGAGAGACATACGCTCTTGATCCTCCGTAAAAGGGTTCAATCCGGTGAGACAGGGATCCGAATCCTTCGATCCGATCCCTCCCGATCTTGCCACATAACTCCACTTTTCCGAGCGGATTGCAGGTGATTTTAAGATTCTTGCTGGCGGGAGGGAGTGCTCCTCCTCTTCCCTGACGCCTTGCGCCCAGGCAGAACGTAAACAATTGCTGCGCGGATCTTAACGTTCCTTAAGTTCTTTGCTGCAGCGGTAGCCCCCTAGAAGTATGCTAGGTAGCACTAGATCCTCTGACGTAAGGTAGGCCATGGAAGAATTGAGGCAAGACGCAGAAACCGTTACACCTTGCAGCTTGGCCACCCTGTGGGCGCAAAAATATGTAGACAAGCTACGGGCACAGGCTGCCTTGGGCGAGCTGCCAGGCGCCCCTCTAGCTGACAAGGTGAAGGGATCTTTGCGCTTTGCCAGCTCCCAGGCCTGGGCGAAGACGGAGCGGCTCTTGGCTGCTGAAATACCGAGGCAGCGGCTGGATCCGGACTTGATTGATCCCTGGCAAATTGCCGAGGATTCCCAGGAGTTATTTGAAAAGGCAGCAGCAAGTTGTGGGGAGGGCCTCTCACCAGCCCGCTTTTCGGTAAAGATCGCGCCATCTTGTGGCCAGCTGCGGGCTCGCTACAGCAAG
Source organism: Synechococcus sp. R55.2 (assembly GCF_047462075.1). NCBI lineage: Bacteria > Bacillati > Cyanobacteriota > Cyanophyceae > Synechococcales > Synechococcaceae > Synechococcus > Synechococcus sp. R55.2. The sequence goes on along the minus strand of NZ_JANSIH010000161.1, from coordinate 4,196 downwards.
CCGGATCCGCGGGTACTTGGCTTTTTAAGCATGCAATTTCACTACACGGGGCAAATGGTCCTGCAGGCTCTGCTGCCCCAGGAGCGGGGTCTCTTCCACCCCTACTTGAAGGTCATGGATGACCACCTGTACATGCCTTTGCAGAGGATGTACGAGGCCGCTGCCGCCCAGGCAGGCGATCACTTTTCTGCGCCTTTGGCTGCTATTCAAGAGCTCTTGCCCCTGGTTACCAGCGTGGCAGAGTCCATTTGTGCCGAGGTAGCCCAACGTTTTCCGGACTATCACTGCGAAAGCGGTCCCTTGACAGATCTGAACGTGCGGATTTCCAGCATCCGCGATGTGGAGATGTTTCAGGTGTACTTGGGCCTCTGTGCCCTAGAAGGCAGCATGGCGGCTATCCAGCAGGAGCTGTTTCCCCTCTGTGTGATGCTCTACCCCCCTTTGAAAGTGAGCTGGGAGCTGGTACGGCAGATGCTCAAGCTCTTGGATAAGGTTCTGAGGTCTGGTCTCAGCCAGGCCAGCTATGCCGTCCTGCTGCCCTACCTCCAGACAGTGCAGGGTATGTTCTCGCTGGAGGTTTTTCCTGAAAATGACCCCATCTGGAGCCATCATCCCGATGTGATGCGCTTTATGGAGACGGCGCAGAATCTGTTGCAAGAATTGCTGGCTCAAAAAGCTTAAAGGCCAGTTAACGCCACCATTCCTATTCCCGCTCGCGACCTCCCAGTTACGCAAGGAAGGGAACATTGGCAGTTGCTGCTCAGCCTGCCTGCAGCTTGGGATCCACCAGCTCGGCTACGAATTGGTGCAGGATGGTGACATAGCGCTCTCTAGCCACCTGCAGCAAGTTGTTGTGATCGGCTCCCTCGATGGGCACCAAGCGTTTGGGATCCCGTGCTGCTTGGTAAAGGGCTTCAGCATGCCAGAAGGGGATTAGACGATCCTGGGTACCGTGCAAAATTAGCAGCGGGCAATTGATCTTGGCCATGCGGCTGAGGTTGTCGAAGCGATCGAAAGGTAGCAGCGGGATGCGCGTCAAGACGCGGAAGGCAGTCACGAAAGTAGATTCCAGGATCAGGCCGCCCACTGGTTTTTGCGCTGCCAGGTAAACCGAGGGCCCGCCCCCTACTGATCTTCCATAGACCAAGATCCGCTCCGGCGGGATCCCTTGGGCAACTAGGTAAGTGTAAGCGGCCTCGATATCTTTGTAAGCGCCGGCCTCGGAAGGGATCCCTTCGCTGGTGCCGTAACCGCGGTAGTCGTAGGCCAAGACGGCAAACCCAGCCTGCTGCAGGTGCACCAAGCGGGGCAGGATATCCCCCAAGTCTTCAGCGTTGCCATGGCTATAGAGGAGGGTATAAGCAGCAGCCGGATTGGGCAGATATACCGCTGAAATCTGCAGCCCATCAGAGGTCGTGAGCTTGAGAATGGCGTCCCCATCTCGATAGCTGGCGGGACGAGGCAAAAAGATCATTCGCTCCGATTGAAACCAGCCCAGCCAGAGCAGGTAGCCGTACACCACCAGCCCGACCAGCAGCAAGGATCGCCCCACGCGCAGCCATGGGAAGGATCCCCAAACTAGTTGTAGGAGATCTCGGTGGGGCATTGACAGGAAGGCATCGACAAGTAAGTTAAGCTCAATTTGCGGCACTTGCCCAAGGTTCTGCGCTGCTTACAGGCAACCCCTTTCCCATAAGGGAAGAGGGGAGCAGGAAAACTGCATCCTTCAGGGCTCCGCTTGAGAGAAAAAGCATTTCCAGGCACAAACCCCAATCCAGTTGACAAGGGTGTGGGCGACAATGGTGACCAACAGGTTTCCCGACAGCCACAAGCCAATCCCCATGAGGATACCAACCCCGCTGGCCCAGACGGCATAGGGCCAGCCCTGCCATCCCAGCCAATGCAAGGCGCCAAACAAGAGGCCGCTCAGCAGGATCCCGCCTGTCCACCCTAAGGGGCTGGCCACCAGCAGGGACATCAACACGCCGCGAAACAGCCATTCCTCGCTCCAGCCCGGCAGCAGGCCCACCCAAAGGATATCTCCCCACTGCAAGGGATCCGCCACCCAGTGTAAGTAGGCAGTGGCTGCCCGACGATAGGCTGGCCAGAGCCGGTAAACCCCGCCGCTGAGCAGAGCCACCCCCAGTCCCAGCCCTGCCCCCCACGCCAAGGCTAGGGGATCCCAGCGAAACGGCACGGGAAAGGAGGATCCCAGCCCGATCCAGAGACCCACAACGAGAGCCGAGAACAGGGTGGTGATGCCCATCCCGTTTAAGATCTGTTCGCGCGTGCAGGGCTGGGTCTGGGAAGTCATGGAGGGGGATCCCTGTACTTTAACCCTATTTTTTAGGGTAGAGCGGATCTCGAAAACAACGGCTACCGAAATCCGCACTGGCATTCGGAAACAGAGCTACAGGGGCAGCAGCTTCTGCTGCGATCTTCACGGAACCTCATCAATCCCACCTCAGGTGCTGTTTTAGCAACTGGCCGTGCTGAGTCGATTGCTCCACCCAAACCGCAACTTGATCAGGACTGAGAGCCGAACCCTCTGAGTAGCAAGCCAACCAGGCTCGGTGCAGGGCTTCAGGATCGGTGGGTATCTCCTGCACATCCCAGCCGGGCATGCCCAATTCCCGAAGCAGTGTTTTCACTTTGGGATCGTAGCTGAGACCAAAACAGGCGCAGCCCTCTGCCGCCGCCATCACCAAACCGTGGTAGCGCATGGTGATCGCCAGCCTGACGCCCCGAAAGACTCCTTTCAACAAACAGGGATCCCGAATTTCCAGCACTTGGCTGTGGTGGGGTAGGCGCTGCTGAAGCTGCTGAGCCAAGTGGTAGTCTGGCCCAAGGTCAGGGGATCCGGGAGGAGCCAGCTGAAAGGGCACGAAGAGAAGGTATGCCCCCGTGGAAGCCTGGAGACGCTGTAAACCCTGGCTCAAAGCTTCTAGACAGGCTCCAGTCAGTTGCGGATGCGGACGCAAGACCACAGCAATGCGGGGCTGAGGCCACGTTTCCCATTCCGGCAAGGTTTTGGACGGCAAACTCCAGACGGGATCCGGAGCCACCTGGTGAGGGATCCCCCACTCTTGCAGCCATTGGGAGGCAACCCCATCCCGCACACTAATGGCCGTGCAACCTGCCAGAGACCGGCGGGCCAGTGCACGAATCCACCCCCGCTGCAGCGGCCCGATCCCCTGGGCCCAGGCAAGGGTCTTCAGTCCCCAGCGCTGGGCTAGGCCCATCACCCCCAGGTAGTAGAGAGGGCTGCGCCAACTGGTGCGATCCTGCAGCAGGCCACCTCCACCCCAGATGAAAGCCTGGGCCTCCTGGAGACAGCGCCGTAAAGCCAAACTGTTGAAGCGCGGATAGGCCAGCACCCCATAGGTGGCAGCCGTTTCGGCAGGGCGACGGGAGAGCACCACCGGCTGTACGGGGCTGGGCAACTGCTCTAGCTCTCGTAAGAGAGCCAGCAACAACGCCTCATCGCCGGCATTGCCGTAGCCGTAGTAGCCACAGATCAAAACCTGTGGCCGTTTCATCGAGTCCATCTGAGTAACAGGGATCCTAACTCACCCACAGAGTCCTGTGAGGTTGGAAAAGGCCGCGACGGCAAACCCTAGTTGGATGATGACTCCCTGAGCCATTGGATCAAATCGGCCAGGGTTTGGAAGTCCAACAGCGCTTCCGCCAAAGCCTCCAGTTGCTCGGTAGGTAAGAGGCGGATGGTTTCAGACAGGTCTTCCGGCAAAGATCCCAGCTTGCGCCGCAGTTGACTCAGAGTCAGTCGAGCTGCTTCTTGCTGCAGACCTTGCTGCAGACCTTGCTGCAGACCCTGTTGCAGACCTTGCTCTAGACCTTGTTTCAGGCCCTCCTCTCGCCCTTCTTTGAGGGCTTCTGCTCGCCACATCTGATAGATGGTCGATTCCCGCACAGCCAGACCTCCCAGTACCCTGCTAATTTCCTCTGGCGTCCATGTTAATCCTGCCAAAACAGCAGTGGCCGCTTTCACCTCTTGCCGTAGCTTTGGATCCTCTATCTCTGCTATTGCTCTGACCACTTGACGGAGTCGCGGCTCCGGGTTTTCCGGATCTGCCAACACGGCTAAAGGCAGGAGTCCTGGATATTGAGACAGCACCTCCGGATCTTGTTCCCACAGGCGCAAGACCACAAAACGATGGCCGTCTCTAAGACACAAC
>NZ_JANSIH010000160.1:0-6826 GCF_047462075.1 Synechococcus sp. R55.2 | reverse complement strand
CGTTGCAATCATATTGCCCCGCGGGATTCGGGGCTCCATGACCCACGGCGGGCACCCCCGGGGCCCGGGGGGGGGGGGGCCGGGGTACCGCTTTCCCGATGAGCCGGTGCAACGTCCCTACAGCCGCGGCACTTTGGCGATGGCCAATGCTGGCCCCAACACCAATGGCAGCCAGTTCTTCATCATGCATGCCGACTACCCGCTGCCGCCCAACTACACGATCTTTGGGCAATTGATCGAGGGAGAGGATGTGTTGGATAAAATTGCAACGGCGCCCACCGGCCCTCAGGATCGCCCCCTGAAACCGGTGGAGATCAAGTCGGTTCGCATCTTGGAATCCAATTAGGTTGGGCCACTCCGGTGGAACAGTTTGGTTGAATTAACTTGGCCTCTGGCCCCATTTTTGCAACTTGCCCTCAGGGGGACTCAGGTATGGAGTTCGCTAGGCCCCGGCGAATGTCCCCCCGCATTCTGGTTCTGGATTTTGATGGTGTGCTCTGCGATGGGCGGGCGGAGTATTTTGCCTCTTCCTGCCGCGTTTGTGCTCAGGTGTGGGGCTTGGCTCCTGCTCAGCTAGAGCCGCTGCGTCCTGCTTTTGACCGTCTGCGCCCGCTGATCGAGACCGGCTGGGAGATGCCTCTGTTGTTGTGGGGGCTACAGGAAGGGATCCGGGAGGAGGACTTGCGCCAAGACTGGCCGGGCTGGCGTCAGCAGTTGTTGCAGCAGTCAGGGATCCCTGCCCTCTCTCTAATCCAAGCGTTGGATCGGGTGCGGGATCGTTGGATTAAAGAGGATCTGCAGGGGTGGCTGGGGCTACACCGCTTTTATCCGGGGGTGGCGGCTTGGCTACGCCAGGTTCAGGCTGCAGGGGAGCCGCGCTTGGCCATCCTCAGCACCAAAGAGGGACGGTTCATCCAGCAGCTCTTGGGCCGAGCAGGGATCCAACTGCCACGCCACCGCATTCTGGGCAAGGAGGTGCGCGCCCCCAAGGCCACCACTTTACAGCGGCTACTGGCTGCCGCCCAACTGCCGGCTGAGGAGCTGTGGTTTGTGGAGGATCGCCTGCAAACGCTGCGCCAGGTGCAGAGGGTGCCGGAGCTGGAGCAGGTTCTCTTGTTTTTGGCCGACTGGGGCTACAACCTACCAGAGGAAAGGGAAGAGGCCGCTCGGGATCCCCGTCTCCATTTGCTCAGCCTGGAACAGCTTTGCCAGCCCTTTGACCGTTGGATTGCCCCTTCTCCCCCGCCGCGCTTTTCTATCAGTCCCGCCAGCTCGGAAGACTTGAGCCAGGCTCGGCCCACCCCTGGCCGGAAACGCCCGGAAGCCGGTTTGGCCTCTCTGGTGCTGACCTTGGTGGAGCTGTTGCGGCAGTTGATGGAGGCGCAGGTGGTGCGGCAAATGGAGGCCGAGCGCCTTTCTGCAGAGCAGATTGAGCGGGCCGGCAGCAGCCTACAAGCCTTGCGGGAGCAAATTCGACACATCTGCAGCCTGTTGGAGATCGACCCAGCGGATTTAAACCTGGATCTCGGAGATCTGGGCACCCTCCTGCCCCGCCAGGGGGACTACTACCCCGGACAACCCCACCGCGAGGGATCCGTGCTGGAACTGTTGGATCGGCTGATCCACACCGGCATCGTCATCGATGGGGAGATCGACCTGGGGCTGGCGGACTTGGATCTGATCCACGCCCGCCTGAAGTTGGTGCTCACCTCCAGCGCCAAGCTCTACTGAGCCTGTAGATTGAGAGCGCTGATGGAGACGATTGGGAGAAGAGATGCCTGAAGCGGGGAGAGAGACCAGAAATCGCGGTATGCTGGCTGTGGATCCCCTTAATCTCTCTTCATAGTCTTCTCCTATGGATGTCTTTGCCCCAACCGGAAACCTGTATGCCGGTGCCATTTGGCCGGAAGTGGTGGTTACCCTCACCCTCTTGCTCGTCTTGGTGGTGGATTTAATCGGCGGGTCGGCGGCACGCAAAAGTCTTCCGGCCCTCTCCATCTTTGGCTTGATCGGGGCCTTGGTGACCTTGGTGTTGCAGTGGCAGCAGCCCCAGTTGGAGAGCTTCTTGGGCAGCTTTGCAGCGGATCCCGTCAGCATTCTCTTCCGTGGCCTGGTGGTGGGGACGGCGGTGCTGACCGTGATGATGGCAGAGCGCTACATCGCCCAGTCGGGAGCCCCCACAGGCGAGTTTTATGTGTTGCTGCTCACGGCCACCTTGGGGGGCATGTTCCTCTCCGGGGCGACGGACTTGATCCTAGTGTTTGTATCTTTAGAAACGCTGGGCATCGCCAGCTACCTGATGGCCGGCTATACCAAGCGGGATCCGCGTTCTTCCGAGGCAGCCCTGAAATATCTCTTGATCGGGGCCAGCAGCACGGCCATTTTCCTCTACGGCATGTCCCTACTCTATGGCCTTTCGGGCGGGCAAACGAAGCTGGAAGCCATCGCCTCATCCATGGGGGATGCCGGTTTGGCAGGGATCATCGCTTTGGTCCTCTGCATTGGTGGTATCGGGTTTAAGTTGGCGGCGGTGCCCTTCCACCAGTGGACTCCTGATGTCTACGAGGGATCCCCAACGCCGGTGGTGGCCTTTTTGTCGGTGGGATCCAAAGCAGCAGGCTTTGCCTTGGCGGTGCGCTTTCTGGCCACCGTATTTCCGGCCATGACGGAAGAGTGGCGGGCGGTGCTCTCGGTGCTGGCCATTTTGACCATGGTGCTGGGGAATGTGGTGGCCATTGCCCAAACCCGCCTCAAACGGCTGCTGGCCTATTCTTCCATTGGACAGGCGGGCTTCGTTTTGATTGGCTTGGTGGCGGGCACCGAGGCAGGCTATGCCAGCTTGATCTTTTACTTGATGGTCTATTTGGCCATGAACCTGGGGGCCTTTTTGTGCATCACCCTGTTCAGCCTGAAGACCGGCACCGATGAAATTAGCGAGTACAGCGGCCTCTACCAAAAGGATCCCTTCCTCACCCTTTGCTTGAGCATTTGTCTGCTTTCGTTGGGTGGGTTGCCCCCTCTGGCAGGCTTCTTCGGCAAGTTGTACCTGTTCTGGGCCGGTTGGCAGGCAGGGGCCTATACCCTAGTGTTGGTGGGGTTGGTCACCAGCGTCATCTCCATCTACTACTACGTGCGGGTGGTGAAAACCATTGTGGTGAAAGAGCCGCAAGAGATGTCGGTTTCAGTGCAAAATTACCCTGAGACCAACTGGCAGGCGGAAGGCATGCAGGCTCTGCGGGTGGGCTTGGTGTTCACTTTGGTGGCTACCATCTTTGCCGGGATCCTCTCCAATCCACTGTTTACCCTCTCTGTTCAGGCAGTGGAGCGTAGCCCGTTTTTGGGGTTCCCAGCCGCACAAGCCTTCCTTCCAGAGTCGGCAAGACTTCAGGTGGCAGTCGAGGGATCCCTGGGTGCGTCTGCTCAGACTGGCGAAGCATAGTTTTTGGGATTCTCTCTGCCTCGAAGTTTTGGAAAGCAGTGCTGGGCAGCGCGTGGGGCTAGCTCCTCAGGGCCGAGGGTCTGTCTCCCCAGAGGGATCCGGGATCCCTTCAAGGTCGGCCTATTAGCGCCCACCGATCACAGCGATGTAGTTGGTCACCCATTCGTAGTAGGGCACGCAATCCATACGACCATCACCACAATCGGCCACAGGAGTTTTCCAGAAGAAGATGCGCTCAAAATTGTCGATGCCATTGGTCTTGCATCCCTCTGGCCCCAGCAGCTCGCTGGCCTGACAAGCGGCGGGCACCACCGGCACCGACCCAAACCAAGCCGCCAAATCCCCTTGCACCTTCGGGTTCAGAGAATGTTCCATCCACAGGTAGGCACAGTTGGGGTGTTTGGCAGTGGCACTGAGCATGGTGGTATCCGCCCAGCCGGTAGCTCCCTCTTCCGGTATCACACTGGCGACAGGTTGACCTTCGGATCGCAACAGATTGACCTGGAAGGGCCAAGAGCTGGAGGCCACTACCCCTTCGTTGACAAAGTCATCCACCTGCACCGCCGCATCGTGCCAGTAGCGTCCAACCAGTTGCCGCTGCTGTCGCAATAGAGCTAGAGCAGCATTGAACTGTTCGCGGGTCAGCTCGTAGGGATCCGTGATGCCCAATTCTGGGCGGTGGGCCTTCAGGTAGAGGGCGGCATCGGCAATGTAGATGGAGCCATCGTAGGCTTGGATGCGGCCCTTGTTGGATTTGCCGTCTGGCAGGATTTTTTCTTCAAACACCACATCCCAACTGGTGGGGGGTTCCGGGAAAACCTTTGTGTTGTACATCAACACGTTGGATCCCCATTGATAGGGCACGCCGTAATGCTTGCCATCCACGGTATGCCAGGGAGCATCCCGCAGGCGCGGGTCGATGGTCTCCCAACTGGGGATCAGGCGGGGGTTAATCTGCTGTACCCGTTCCCCTTTGATCAGGCGTAGGGTGGCATCGCCGGAGGCCGTCACCAGATCAAAGCCGCCCTCATTCATCAGGGCTACCATCTCATCGGAGGTTGCCGCCACCTTAACGCTGACTTGGCAGCCGGTTTCTTTCTCAAACTCGGTCACCCAGTCATAGGCGGGATCCGTTTCTCCCCGTTCGATATAGCCTGCCCAGGCCACAATCGAGACCGCCCCCTCTGGGCGGCCCAAGCGATACAGGGGCCCGCGAGCAGCATGGGCGGAATGGGAGGTCAGCAGCAGCGTGAGCAAGGCCAAGCCCAATGAGAGCAGAAGAGTTAGCCAGAGGCGAAACAGAATAGACCCCAGCTTCTTGGCCTGTAGGGGAATGAAGGGGTTCAGGTTGGCCATCACAGGCTTCTCCCAGGCAACAACTGCGCTGGCATCAAGGGTAGATCATTCCTCGAAGAGATCCCGCTACATTGAAAACAATCTCGACAACTCTCTATTCGACTCCACAGTTCTGGATCCCCCTCAATGGTTTCACTGTTGCCCAAGGATGGGATTCCGTCTCGCTCAAGCGACCAGCAGGGCGGGGTCAAAGCAATGGCACCGCAGGGAATCAAATACCCTCTAGGCTGACATTAAGAAAGCGGGCAATCTCGGCGGCTTGGTTTTCAATCTCGGCCAAAGAAGGCGGCTGCCCAACGCCGGTGAGGGGGATGTCGCCACGTCCTTTCACCCGCAAGTAGATGGCTCGGCGGGGGTTAAGCCCCTCTCTCAGCTCCACCCGTAAGCTTTGCACATCGGCAAAGTCATACTCCAGGCGGACTTCACGGTTTTTGCCCGGAAAGCCCTGGCGCACCAGCGTTATCTTTTGCGTGCGCCGGTCGAACTCGTTGTAGCCGCCTCCCAAGTTCCAATACAAACTCAGCCACTGGTATAGCCCCGCCAGGGATCCGAGCACCCCGTAAAAGAGCATGGCAATGCCCTGGGGAATAAACACCAGGCTGGCGGGATCGGAAAAGGGGAGCAAATTGCGGTGGAGATAGCTGGAAAGGCCGGCCAAGGTAAAGCCCAGCCCTCCCCCCGTCAGCGCCACCGCCCAAAAGTACACGCTGGGCCGCCGCGACCCAATCACGGTGTAGCGCAGCAGATCGGCAGAACGGATTTCAGGAACAATGGCGGACACAGTTGGGATCCCTGCAGGTTTTCCAAGGCTGGCTTCCCCCATTCTATAGGCTATGGGCGGCAAGGGTTTTCCCCAGCAGAGGGGCGCTCAGGGGACTGGCAAGAGCTAGAGCCGCCTGGGGAATGGGGGCGGAAGTCCTCTGCGCTGTACAGCCCCTCTCCCGGAGGGAGTTAGGGATAGTTTTTATTGTTATGGCTCCTTTTGCTCCTTGTAAGAGCCGTAGCAGGGATCCCTGCTGGGGTTCTGAGGCGTTCTATCTGCTGACAGAGCCCAACAGCATACGCCAATGGGATCCCTCTCACCTCAGGGTTGGGTTTGGCGTGGGGTAACGATCCTGCCCTCCCCTGGGGCAACTTCCGAGGAACGGGGGCGGGCCGGCGCAGAGGGCTTATCAACGGCATTCGAGGGAGAGGCAGGGTTGGGATCCGGCTCGGGAGAAGCCGTCTGCTCCGGTTCTGCGGCAGGGGGAGAAGGCTGAGGCTCAGGGGTTGGGTCTGGCAAGGCTGGCGGCTGGGGTATGGCGTCTTGGGCCGTTCGTTCCCCAAAAGCCGACAGGGCGATGGCGGCTTCCCCGCGGCTAACCGGCTCGAAGGGGTTGAAGGTGCGGATGGGGCCAAAGGTGCGCAGCACGGTGGAGGCATTCTCTAGGCTGCGATCCGCTACCAGAGCAGGAATGGCTTCAGGAGGAATTTGCGCCGCATCGGTGAACCCCCAGCGCTCCTCCAGCTCCGCTCGGGATCCCTTGATCTGGCCGGGAGGTAAGTCCAGAGGCACCTTCATGCGGATCAACTCTGCCCGCGACAGCAGGCTGTTGGGGCGAAACTCTCGATTGGCATCTCCGGCAATTATGCCGGCAGCTCCCAGGGCTTGAATGTAGCGAAAGTTGGGATCCTCTTCCGGCACATCCAAAAAGAGGGGGCGTTCCGAGGGGGATCCCAGGCGGATTTGCCGGCTGGGCTCATCGGCGTGGATGGCGTTGTTGGCCAACACCAGCCAACGGGCAAACTCTCCGCGACGAACGCTGCGCTGCGGCTGAAATTCGCTGCCGGGGATATCGGCAAAAACTCCCAACCGATCTAGGTATCCCACCGAACGGGCCACCAGAGATCCCGGCTCCAGGTCTGCAAAGCGGCTGCTGTCCTGGCTGGGCAGAGGGGAAGAGTGGGCGGGCGCAGTGGGGATCGAGATCGAGCTGTCTCGGATCCACATCTCCGAGCCCACGATCCGCGCCGCTAGCTGCGCTGCCCGCG
>NZ_JANSIH010000159.1:0-855 GCF_047462075.1 Synechococcus sp. R55.2 | reverse complement strand
GCTACCTCTCCACCCCCGAGTATCTCAGCATCCTAGCCCATTTGCTGGGCTACCCCGCTGTCTCAGAACTAATGGGGACAGGGCTGCTCCACCGCGACGAGAGCCTGAGCCGGCAGTTTGATCCCGAGGTGATGATGCGCCACCTCTTCTACCCCTTGAGCTGGACGGATGAGCACACCCTTACAGTGATGGTCAATGACCCCCTGGACTGGGCGGTGGATGAGCTGCTCTACAGCTGGCGGCCAGGCTTGCGGATTGAAAAGGTGCTGGGCACCGAGCAGGATATCACGCAACTGCTCAGCCAAGACCAGGGATCCCGCTTCAGCCAAGAGGCGGTGTACAAGCTGATGGCCCGCCTGCCAGAAGAATCGGCCTCGCGGGTGTTTACTCCTTCTCAGATTGCAGTGGGCTACGGCCTGCTGCTGCTGTTGCTTTGGGGATTGGCCACTGCTCCCTGGACGACCCTGACGATTTTGGTGGTGCTGATCAATCTCTTCTACGTGGCCTCGATTCTGTTTAAGCTATTGCTCAGTCTGGTGGGATCCGCCGATCGCTTCCACCAGATTACCGATGAGGAAGTAGCCGCTTTGGATGATCGCGACTTGCCCATCTACACCATCCTGGTGCCGGTCTACAAAGAACCGGAAGTGATGCCGATTCTCATCAACTCCCTCTCCAAGCTGGATTACCCCCACGAGCGCTTAGATGTGCTCATCTTGCTAGAAGAAAACGACCGAGACACCATTGAGGCGGCCCGGGCTGCCAAGCCCCCCCGCTACGTGCGCCTGCTCATCGTGCCAGATAGCAAGCCCAAGACCAAACCCAAAGCCTGCAACTACGGCCTGGCCTTTGCCC
>NZ_JANSIH010000158.1:0-855 GCF_047462075.1 Synechococcus sp. R55.2 | reverse complement strand
GGGCAGCCCCAAGAAAATCAGGTGGAATTGGCGCTTGTTGCCCGAGGTGGATCCCAGGCCACTTGAAGAAGCCATTAGCTGCTGAATGCAACTCAACGGATCCCGAAGCTAATGCAGCCAGTAACTCAGGACTGTCGAGAGTTAACTCATGAGGGGTGTGGGGAGCTATGGGTCCTGCGCTGTGCCTATAGTATCAGTGTTGGGAGGATGTCACGAAACTTGGCAGTTCGGCATAACCCTATTTTACGGATTGGGAATTTTACGGATTGGGAGGAAGACCAAAAGCAACATTATCATCCATAATGTAGGGCGTTAGCATGAAGACCACCTCATTGCGCTCGTTATTCACACTCTGAGAGCGGAACAAAGCACCCAAAAGAGGCAAGTCGCCCAGTAAAGGCACTTTTTGAACTTCAACGATGTCCCTGTCTCGAATTAGACCAGCAATGATAAAAGTTTGCCCATCCCGTAACCTTAGCTGAGATGCTTGTAGCTGCCTCCTGTCGATGTTAAAAAGTTGAATACCAGCAAAGGGTCCCTCCTGCAGTATTTGAATAGGTACAGGGATGGAAATTTCTGGCTGAATGGTCAGGGTGACAAACCCATTATCATCTATCCTAACCTCTGAAACGTTAAGGATAACCCCGGCATCCTCTCGCTGCAAACGCTGAGTAACAACTGGAGGCTGGTTTTCGCCCTGGGGTATGGTGATGGTTTCAACGTTAACAGGCACGCTGGTTGCAATGCTAATTCGACTGGATCCGCCATCTGCCACCACAACTTTGGGGTCAGTTAGAATTTTTCCAGTTCCATCTTGTATTGCAGACTGCACTCTTAGAGCCAAAGACTGCTGCA
>NZ_JANSIH010000157.1:0-857 GCF_047462075.1 Synechococcus sp. R55.2 | reverse complement strand
TCTGGTTTTGTTGACAGGTGTGGGGCAGCAGTGGGTGGAGATGAGCCTCTTGCCCTATCCCAAGGGACACCATCCCACTGTCGCAACCGGTTGGTCTCTGCAGACGGGATCCCAGCCCATTCGCCATCGCCTGCCCTTGGATCCCCAAGGGGGGGTGATCAGCTTGGGAGAACGGTTGCTCTTTGCGGCAACAGATGAGGGAAGGGAAGGCCAGCAAGGTTGCTGCCCCTATCTCCACTCGGTGCAGGTGAATCCGCTGCGGGTGCGCCGCTGGTTCTTGAAAGGGCAACCTGTCCAGATGGCCAAGGCCCCTTGGGGCGTGCTGCTGCTGTGTCGAGAGGGCGAGCAATCCACTTCCCTCTGGCTGTACAGTGAAAAAGGGGATCCCTTGGCCCAAGTAGCTGTGCCTAACGGCTCACAGGTGTTGCAGGTGGGCCAAAGGGGCAAGATTTGGCTGCAGGTGCCCAAAGCAGAGAAATCTCACCTGTCTCAGCTTTGGCAATTGGATCTGAACTGCTTGCCGGTGAGTGGACAGCCTTCCCAGGTGATGCTGTGCGACCCAGCGATCTAGAGTTTCGCCAAGGACTCCGTCCCGCTGTCGCGACCGGACTCGGCCAGAACCGCTATCAGCCCTAAGATCAAGTTTGAAGATCAAGTTTGGCCAGATGCCCGGCCAGCTCTGCTGGGCTGTGGACCAGGGGAGTGGTGATCTGTCCAGCCTGTTGGAGAACAAGCATGAGTCAGTATCTGCCGGAACCTGCTGCTGTGGAGGAGGATCCCAGCTTGTTGGTAGAGCGGATCCGCCGCAAAGAGGGCCGGTGGCTGGATAGGGCCAAGGCCTGTCAAGCTTTGCAACG
>NZ_JANSIH010000156.1:0-6873 GCF_047462075.1 Synechococcus sp. R55.2 | reverse complement strand
GGGGGTTAAGAGCGTCGGGCTGGAGGATGGCTACAGGGAGGATGTGAGGTGATGAGCCCAGATCCAGAGCGGCAGCGAAAACGTCGGGGGGGCCGTGTGGAGCACTTTGAGCCTGCAGACGCGATCCCGGAACCAGACGAGGGGGAAGGTCAAGAGCGTCGTAACCTGCGCTGGTACGCCGTGCAGGTGGCTTCCGGCTGCGAAAACAAAGTGAAGAGCACCCTGATGCAACGGGCAGCTGCTTTGGATGTGGCGGATCAAATTGTCGAGGTGGTGATCCCGAAGCGAACGGGCTTCAAGCTGGATCGAACCGGCAAGCGCCAGGAGCAAGAGGAGAAGATTTTTCCCGGCTATGTCCTGGTACGCATGGACATGAACGACGACACTTGGATGGTGGTGAAAACAACCCCCAATGTGATCAACTTTGTTGGCACGGAAGAAAAACGGGCCTACGGTCGCGGTCGGGGGCATGTTACGCCGCGTCCCCTCAGCCAAAGTGAGGTGCAGCGCATCTTCAGCAGCGTCGAGGTGGAGGAAGTGCCCCTCAAGATCGACATGGCACCTGGGGATCGCATCGAGGTGCTGTCCGGCCCCTTCCAAGGTTTCTACGGCGAGGTGGTGGAAGTCAGCCCAGAACGGGGCAAGCTCAAAGCTCTGATCTCAATTTTCGGGCGCGACACCCCGGTAGAATTAGAGTTTGGTCAAGTGCGAAAAGAGGTGTAACCGCGTTTCATGGCTAAGAAGTTGGTGGCCGTGGTCAAGTTGGCCATTCAAGCGGGCAAGGCCACCCCCGCTCCCCCCATTGGCCCGGCCCTGGGTCAGCACGGGGTCAACATCATGGCCTTTTGCAAGGAATACAACGCCAAGACGGCAGACCAAGCCGGAATGGTGGTTCCTGTTGAGATCTCCATCTTCGAGGATCGCAGCTTTACCTTCGTCCTCAAGACGCCACCGGCTTCGGTGTTGATCAAGAAGGCCCTGGGCATTGAGTCCGGCTCCAGCGAGCCCCACAAAACCAAGGTGGGATCCCTGACGCGGGCTCAACTGCGACAGATCGCCGAGCAGAAGCTGCCGGATTTGAATGCCCACGATGTGGAGGCGGCCATGAAAATTATCGCCGGAACTGCCCGCAGCATGGGGGTGACGGTGGTGGATTGATGGAGGGATCCCTTGCCCTATCTGAGGTGTTCACGGTCTTGAAGTTGTTTCAGCAAACCACTGTGGGGGAGAGAAGTTCTCGTCAGTACCCCGAGGAGAAACGATGGCTCGAAAACTTTCCAAACGTATGCAGGCTTTGCGGGAGAAGGTGAAGCCCATTGCCTATGCTCCCGAAGCCGCTTTGGCCCTGATGAAGGAGACGGCCACCGCCAAATTTGAGGAGGCGGCAGAGGTTCACATCCGCCTGGGGATCGATCCCAAGTACGCCGACCAACAACTGCGCACCACCGTGGTCTTGCCCAGGGGCACCGGCCAAGAAATCCGAGTGGCGGTGATTGCCCGCGGCGAGAAAGTGGTGGAGGCCCAAAATGCAGGGGCGGATCGGGTTGGATATGAAGACCTGATCGAGGAAATCAGCAAGGGCATGATGGATTTTGACCTTCTGATCGCCACCCCCGATGTGATGCCCCAAGTGGCCAAGCTGGGGCGGCTGTTGGGGCCGCGCGGCCTCATGCCTTCTCCCAAGGGGGGAACGGTGACCATGGATCTGGCCCAGGCGATCAAAGAGTTTAAAGCCGGCAAGCTGGAGTATCGGGCAGATCGCACCGGCATTGTGCATTTGATCTTCGGCAAGTGCAAGTTCCCCGTCGAAGCTCTGCTGGAGAACCTAAAAGCGGTGCAGGAGTCCATCGATCGCAACCGTCCCTCTGGAGCCAAGGGCAAGTATTGGCGAACCCTACACGTTTCTGCTACAATGGGCCCCTCGATTGAGGTTGATATCAATGCCCTGCGGGAGCTGAAGTTGGCGACCTAAGCCTGGCTTCGGCGCTGCGATGGGTTGAAAAGGGTTTGAGTGAGTGAATTTGGAGGAGGATCCCGGCAGAGCGTTTTTCCCCAGTTGAATAGCAAGCCGAAGACAGCAGGTGCCCGCGGGCTTAATGTCCTGCCGAGGTTTGAGCGAAGTTCAAAGGGATCCCTTCTTGGATCGCTTTTGAGGGTGCGCTTATCTCCATGCGTCTCGGCCACGGCTGGGACGCATTCTGTTTGGCAGAACCCAGATTCACCACCCGTTAACCCTGGGTGACCATTGACAACAAAGGAGGTGAGCGCATGGGCAAGCAACCTTTAGCGAAGAAAGCGGAGATCGTCGATAAAGTCCGATCCCTGCTGCAGGCCAGCCAAATGGTGCTGGTGATCGACTACAAGGGGCTGACCGTTTCGGAGATGGATCAACTGCGGGCAGAGCTGCGCAAATCGGATTCGGTTTGCATGGTTGTTAAGAATACCCTGATGCGGCGGGCCATCGCCGACCAAAAAGCTTGGGCAGGGATCGCTCCCTTCTTGGCAGGGCCGACGGCCTTTATCTTGATTCGGGGCGACATTTCGGCAGCCCTGAAGGCGTATCAAGATTTTGCCAAGCAAACCAAGAAAACCGAGTTCCGCGGTGCCGGCATTGAGGGGCTATCCCTGACCTTGGAGCAGGCCAAAGCCATCGCCGAGCTGCCGCCCAAGGAGGTGCTCATGGCCCAAGTGGCGGGCAGCCTCAAGTCGGTGGGTACCGGCTTGGCGGTCGGGCTCAATGCTGTGCCCACGCAAGTGGCGCGCGGTATCCGCGAGATCCCGGCTTCTCTGGGGCGGGCCATCCGGGCCATTGCCGACAAAGAGGCTGCCTAAAGGGCTTCGGTTCATCAGCCCAAACCTATGTCATCCATTCCATTACCCCTTAAGGAGAAACCATCATGCCTTCAGAGCGCGTTGCAAAGATTTTGGAAGATTTGAAAGCTTTGAGCTTGCTGGAAGCTTCCGAGCTGGTGAAAGCCATCGAAGAAACCTTTGGCGTCAGTGCAGCAGCCCCAGCCGGCGGTATGGTTATGGCAGCTCCCGTGGCAGCAGCGGCGGCAGCTCCGGCGGCAGCCCCTGAGCCGGTGGAAGAGCAAACTGCCTTTGATGTCATCCTCGAGGCTGTGCCAGCCGACAAGAAGATCGCCATCCTCAAGGTGGTGCGCGAGTTGACCGGCTTGGGTCTGAAGGATGCCAAAGATCTGGTCGAGGCGGCTCCCAAACCCGTCAAAGAAGGGGTTGCCAAAGAGGAAGCCAACGACATCAAGAAGAAGCTGGAAGAAGCCGGCGCTACCGTCAAGATCAAGTAGTTCAAGTTACGGGGAAAGCGCTTCTTTCTGGTCTAACGAGAAATCCAATCGAGACACTCAAACCCAAGAAGGGGGGCTGCTTCGGCCCCTCTTTTGGGATCACCCGGCCTGCTTCCATTGGCGTGAGTTCAGGATCCCTGTCCCCTGCTCCGCCGCGCTTCCACCTCTCCGTGAGCTTTCAAGAGGGCAGCCAGCTTGCGACGCATGACGATGCTGGGTTTATCGGTAAACATGTGCTGCTCCGCCTTGATATCGAGGGGAACGTCATAGTCGGTGCTTTCCAGAACCCGTTGATCCTCAAGGGTCACCTGCCGATCGAAGGCGATGATACTCTCAGCACTCACCTCTGCTTCCGAATCGTTGCGTAAACAGAATTGCACCACCTGCGAGGTTTGGTCGTCGATGGGGGTAGCCGCTGTGAAAATGATGTGGATGAGGCCGTTGGGGTAGGTGATTTTGAGCTTGCGACCAAAAGGCATAAACCAGGTGCCCTCCAGGATACGCACTGTGCGATCCTCTGACATCCGCAAGTTTTGCTTCTGCAAGTCACTGTTGAACACCGGCAAAACAGAGGTGGCCCGAAGGCCGTACTCCAGCTCTTCAAGGCTGTCCAGATCGGGTGGTACAGGCTCGGAGATCACCCCAAAGCTCTGCTGATGGACGAAGTGGGGATGGGCATTGTCAAAGGAGTTTTCCATCAGGCGCAGGCCAGCACATTTCCAGACCTCATAGAACTGATGAATTTGGCGAAACCGGGGATCCGCCACCTCTGAGATCTCGGGAATATCGGTCAAGGGATCCGCCAATGCCACCCAAACATAGCCATAGCGCTCTTGGCAGCGAAACCCCTCCACCTTGTA
Organism: Synechococcus sp. R55.2; assembly: GCF_047462075.1. Taxonomy (NCBI): domain Bacteria; kingdom Bacillati; phylum Cyanobacteriota; class Cyanophyceae; order Synechococcales; family Synechococcaceae; genus Synechococcus; species Synechococcus sp. R55.2. The sequence continues at coordinate 2,705 of NZ_JANSIH010000156.1, read as the reverse complement.
GGTGCGAGGGATGAAGTTGTCTGTAAGTTGGGGTACCTTCACACAGGTGCCAGAGCCGTCAAATTCCCAGCCGTGATAGGGGCAGCGGATGTGGCCATTGCAAACAACCCCTTTGGAAAGTTGGGCCGAGCGATGGCAGCAACGATCCAAGACGGCGCAAGGCTGCCCTGACTCATTGAGCCAAAGCACCAGAGGAGTCTTCAGCAGCGTGAAAGCTTGTGGGCCGGTTTCCAGGGCCGACATCGGGATCACGGGGTACCAAAACCGCCTCAGGACAGGTTGCTGGGTAACAAGCATAAACCCGCTCCACAAGCTCTAGTTCGGAGAATCATGAGCTGGCTTTTCGTGAGCCTAGGTGGCTCAAAGCACCGCCCCCCGTGAAAAAGATAGGCGTTGAAATGGCAGAAGTCCGTATAAGCCAACACAGCTTTGCCCTGGGCGCGTTTGTGCATCGATGGCTACCCCTCTGCCCGGGGATGGGCTATTGATCGAAGGAAGCAGAGAAGCGTCGGTGGGCTTCTGTTGGCATGTGGCTGTGAGGAAAGGTGGAAAGGTGCAAAACGAATTGAACCCCGCTCGAGATCCTTGTAGCGCAGGGATCCCGGCCCAACCTGCCGCAGAGCTCAGCTCTCTCGAACCAGAACCGGCTGCTGAGAGCCGGCCAAACCAACTGACGGATCCAGATCCTCGCCTCAGCCGTTCTCAACAAAAACGAGAGCAGGAACGCCGCTCCTTACCTTGGCGCCTGGGGCTGGCCAACGTGCTCTCGGCAGGGTTGCATTTCATCGCGATGAGCTGGGTGGGTTGGCAGCCTAGGATCCGGGAAGAGGAGGAGATCCTCCCCTTTCAGTGGGTGGAGATGGCGGATGAGCCGCCCCCAGAGCCGCAGTGGATTGCGCCCGTCTCCGCCCGTGAGTCCGGTGTCTCTGAACCTCGGGATCACGTATCGGTGCGGCAGTCGCAAGTGGCCAATCCAGGTGAATGGGTAGAGGTCACTTCTGCAACGGCACAGCCTCTGCTCGCCTCAGCCGCAGGGAGTCCTGTCCCTGGGATCCTCCCCCCATCCCCAAGGGAGCTTGAGATGCCCCAACCCAACCGCGACTCTGCCTCTCCTCAGCAGCAGCCAAAGGCCAGGTTAGAAAATCTGTCAGCGGGTTTAGCAGCTCTGGAGCAGGCAGTTGCCGATCACAATTGGGCGGAGGCGCTACATCTGACGGAAGAATGGCTGGATCACTGGCCTCTGTCCTCTCCACAGCGCCAGCAACTGCAGGACTATCGTCAGCATCTGCAAAGCCTACTGGCTACCTCCTCGGCAGCAGCAGTGGAGACCAAATCGGCTCAGATCTCTCCTGCTCAATCCCTCAAGCCTCAACCCGAAAGAGCAGCAAGTTCTCCTGAGGTTTTGCCACAACCCTACCTGTCGGCTCCAGCGGATCCGCATCCAACTTTGCCCTCTCCAGAGCCGATCGCAGCCCCGTTGGAAGAGCCTTCTCCCACCTTGCCCCCGACTTTTCCTACCGGATCCCACAACTCCGACTTCGGTCGCACCAGTGGGATCGAGTCCTCTCAGGCAGGCCCACCCAGCCTAAATGCCACCGCCGATCCGGATTGGGGAGACTACTTGGCTCAATTTCAAGAAAGGGTTCGCCAACACTGGATGGTACGGCGGGCATCCGGATCCTACGTAACGGTGGTGCAGGTGCGTCTGGATCGACAGGGATCCCTGCGGGAACTGCGCCTGCAAACCCCCTCAGAAGATCCCCTATTGGATGCAGCCGTGCTCAGTGCCATCCAGCGCTCAGCTCCCTTTCCGCCTCTGCCCGAAAGCTATGTTGGCGAAGAACTGATGCTGGAAATCGACGTGCTGAGCGGATCCTTGCAGGCTGGCTCAACCCAGAATCCGAGAAACTAGCTCGGATCCTCAGGCAGGGCTACAAGCCCTTCTCGGAGAAGTTCGGATTTCAATCCCAGGTGGGTTCCGAGTGTCGGCAATGGCCTAGGCCATAGATTTGCGGCGGTTCCGCCGGACGGCTACCGCTTTGCGCTTGCGCTTTTCTAGGTTGGTTTCAAAGTGCCGATGGTTGCGCAAGTCCCGTAAAATGCCCGCCTTAGAAACCTGACGCTTGAAGCGACGCAGCGCAGATTCGATCCCTTCGTTTTCGCCAATCGTCACTTGGGTCATAGGAAAGACATCTCCTCCGTCAATCAAATGGGTTTGGTTACAACAGGGATCCCTATCGTGACATACTCCCGACTCCGACTGCTGGCGGTACGGAGCGGGCTTCTCGCTTCATTGGGGAGCTAGTGCAAGAACCCTCCACGAGCAGACACGGGATGCCCCACCGCGTAGCTGTACCAGATTCCGGCAATGCCGTTTTGCACAGCCAGGTTGATTATAGAACAGGGGATGTCCGCCTTTCATTCCGACCCTCGTCCTACGGACAGAGGGCGGGGCTTCAAGGACTCCGTCCCGCTAGCGCGAACGGCGGCCTAGCTAAACGATCGCCACACCACTGCTTGCTGCCACAGTTCGTGTTCACTGCGCCCGGCTGCCAAAGTTGAGCCCCGCAACCACCTCACCTTCCCTCAAATTGACAACGAATGAAGCAGTTGTCCCGGTGGGGGGTGGAGGGGAGGGTGGTGCTGGAGTTGGGCTGGGGGCACTGCCGATTACCGATTGCACAAAACCGGCGAAGCTAGACACC
>NZ_JANSIH010000155.1:0-6874 GCF_047462075.1 Synechococcus sp. R55.2 | reverse complement strand
AAGTCCGCCGCCCTGAGCAGGTCGTGGCGCAGCGCCGTATCCAGGAGATCGCACAGGCGGGGGCAGTTGCGCACCAGGGATCCAAAGCCGGTAAAGCTAAGGGGCGATTGCATAGCCGCCGCATCCCCTATGAGCAGTATCCGGTCAAAGGGTTCCGAAGACTCCGCCCCGCTGCCGCGAACAGGGTGCCGGGGCTGGCCAAATCGTCCGGGGATATAGCCGAAGGTCGCTTTTTTCCACTGCAAGCGCTCTGGGTCGCAGCGGCGGTATTCCGGCAGAATAGTGAAAAAATCTTCGTACAGTTCCAGCAGGGATCCGGGGTTTTCCGGATGCACCTGGTGGTAGTGGAACAGGTAGAAGGTAAGATCTTCGCCTGGGCCGGGGAACAGCTCCCAAATGAGTTGCCGACCGCGGCTGATGTCCCCGTGGCTGGCCAGAATGTCCCCAAACTGGGGATCCCATACCCCTGGCTCAAACCCCCCCGCAATGGTAGCCCCCACCGTGGGGCAGACGCTATCAAAAGCCCGATGGCGGTAAAGCTGCTGGGCAATGGGAGAGACTGTTCCCATAGCATCCACCACAAGGCGGGATCCCAGCCGAAACTCCTCGCCGGTGGGCAAATCTTTCAAAACCAGCGTGACGCCTTGTTCGCCAACATAGGCCCGCTGAAACTCGGTGCGCTCGTAGATAGCTCCCCCGCAGGAAGTGAGAATTTGGCCACAGAGCTGCAATAGCTTTTCCGCGTCAATGGCCAGATTGAGTACCGTCGGCGTGTGCAAAACGGGAGCGCGAACCGGGCTATTGCCGTCAAAAAACTTGTTGAACCCATCCGTGTATTCCCGCAGGATCAAGCTCTCCATCTGCTCGGCGCTCAAAAGGCCCAAATCCACCAGGGTTTGCAGCTCCCGCCGGGAGATGTTCCACTCGCGGTTCATGCGGCCAAAAGGGAGTCGCTCCACCAAGGCCACGCGGTAGCCCAAGCGAGCCATGGCCGCTCCATAGATGGCTCCCAGCGCTCCTCCCACGATGGCCAGATCCCACTCCACTGGGGCCGGCTCAGGGCCAGGCTGGCGAAACAATACTGGCTGAGCAGGGCGGTGGGCTGCGTGGCAATGTTGCACTTCTTCCCGCCAGCGCTTTTCCCACCAGTACACCCGCTGTAGGTCGAACTCGCCATTGGGGATCCGGCGAAAATACTTCACCGTTTGCGGGTAGAAAGGCTCAAGCTGATCGAAGATGGATCCCCGGTTCAGATCGATCTGGGGCAACTGCGGGTAGCGGTGGGGAAATTGGCTTTGAATGGCCTGTTCCAGCTCTCTCAGCCAGCGAGCTTGGCGGGGGAAGGGCTGCTCCGACCACTGGAACACCTTGAGATAGGTAGTGTTCAGCCCCGACCACAAGAAAAGGGCCAGCTCAGCGCCGGATCCCTGTAGGCGCAGGCCCGTGGGGGTAAGAACCTTCTGGCTGCCTTGGGGCAGGGGGATACACTCCTGTAGCCAGCGCAGCACTTGAGCACTATCGGGGCAAGGGATCTCGCGGTAGTAAAGGGAAGTAAGCACGGCGCCGAGATAAGAAACCGAGCAAATCTTTACCCATTGTGACATGAGGGGATCCCTTCCCCTTGCCGATCCCAGGGATCACCCCCTACCCAGGTTTCCCCCCAGCTGCAGATCTGCAGGGGTGTTGCAATTGGTGAGCATCCTCTCAAGGGACTCCGTCCCGCTGTCGGGAACGGTCAGGGGCAGGATGGCTGTTGGCACCTGGGACAACCAGCCCTGAAAGGATCTTCCTCCTGCCTGCAAGAAACTCTCCAGAGAACCTAGCTGCGCCAGGCGATAGAAGCCACACAGGGGTTCCCAGCCCCGCTGACTTTTGGGCAGGGCGGCCACCGTCTGAGGGGGCAGGGTGGCAAGGCGCTGTCGCCAATCCCCAAGAACCTGCTCCTGCAAGCAGGGCAGATCGCAGGCCAGCAGCAGGATCCACTCCGGGGGAGCAGCCAAGGTTTGTAGCCGCCGGATCCCCTCTTGAAAGGCCAGCAGCGGGCCTCGGTGTTGCTCCGCAATGCTGTCCCGACCACGTGGGTCTTGCCCGACCAGGGGGGGAACGTTTTCCCGCCAGAGGTGCCAACCGGGATCCACCACCGGCGCATAGCGCTCCGGCCAGGGGGTGAGGATGTAAACCGCGTCGGCGCAGGCTGCTGCCACCTGAGCCACCCGTCGCAGCAGGGGGATCCCATCCCAAAGCACCAAGGCTTTGTCGGATCCCATGCGGCGGCTGTTGCCCCCGGCCAAGATCAGAGCCACGACCGCAGGCGGGGAATCTTCAGGCATTTTGGACATCCAGTTTTCCACAACGAGCAGCAGGTATTTGTGGAGGAATAGGATAGGGATCCCATCCTCTCCTCACTCTAGCCGCTATGTCTGAGCCCTCTGGTCGTCTGGTTTGGAACCACTCCACCCACATCTCAGGGTTGATCCCTGTTTTGGAACGCCTGACCCGGCAGGCGGGCATTAAAACCGTGACGCCGGGCGCTCTGTCCTGCAGCCGTGGGCGGATCCCCCAGTTGCAGTTGCGGGTTTCGGTGCCGATCCGGGGCGGGTACAAGCTGGTGGCCCGCAAGGGAAGCAGCGTGCAAGAGGTGTTTGTGGTAACGGATCTCAGCCAAACCGAGCTAGAGGCGGCTATTCTCCGCTGTTTGTAGTCAACTGTTTGTAGTCAACCGAGCCTCGTTATTGCTCCGCAACGCTGTCCCGACCCAGAACTTCGTCCTGCTGGGGCAAATGGCACATCAGTTGAGGATGAGTTAGCTATGTCTCGTGCTAGTCTCAAGCCCGCCCGTATCAGCGCTGTTTTACCCGGATCCCTGGCAGCAGAAGTGGGCATCCAACCTGGAGAGGCCCTGGTCAGCATCAACGGCGAACGCCCCCGCGATCTCATCGACTACCGCTTCCTGATCGCTGAGGAGTGTGTAAGCCTGGAGATCTTGAATAGCCAAGGGATCCCGCGCACAGTTGAGCTGGAGAAGGGGATCGACGAGGATCTGGGGCTGGAGTTTGAAACGGCCCTGTTCGATGGCCTGATCCAATGCGCCAACGCTTGCCCCTTTTGCTTCATCGACCAACAACCCCCGCAGATGCGGGCGACGCTGCACCTCAAGGACGACGACTACCGCCTCAGTTTTCTCTACGGCAGCTACCTCACCCTCACCAACTTGCCTGCTGCCGAATGGGAGCGCATCGCTCGCCTGCGCCTTTCTCCCCTCTACGTGTCAGTGCATGCTACCGACCCGGAGCTGCGCAGCCGCTTGCTCAAAAACCCGCGGGCTGGCCTGATTTTGGAGCAGTTGGCCTGGTTTCGCCAGCATCGCTTGCAACTGCACGCACAGGTGGTGGTCTGCCCAGGCTGGAACGATGGGGATCACCTCACCCGCACACTCCTCGATTTGGCCGCCTTTCGCCGGCCCGTAGACGGGATCCCCACCGTCCTCTCGGCAGCAGTGGTGCCGGTGGGGTTGACGCGCTTTCGCCCCCCTGGTGATGAGCTGGTTCCTGTCGATGCGGCCAAGGCCCGAGAAGTGATCCAGCAGGTGGAAACTTTGCAGGTCGGGTTTCGGCAAACATTGGGATCCACCTTTGCCTGGCTGGCCGATGAGTGGTATCTGCTGGCGGGGTGGGAACTGCCCCCGGAAGAGCACTATGAAGATTACCCCCAACTGGGGAATGGCGTGGGATCCCTGCGGCTTTTCCTCAGCCAGTTCGAGCAGCTCAAACTGCCGCCTGAGCTCCCTTCTCCCCTCAAGGTTCTGTGGGTGGTGGGCAATGCCGTGGGGCAAGCCTTCCAGCCCATTGTGCAGCGCCTGAATCGCATCCACCATTTGCAGCTCACGCTGCTGCCCATCGCCAGCCGATTTTGGGGCCAAACCCTGACGGTGACCGGGCTGCTGACGGGGCAGGATATCTTGGATGCCCTGAAGTCTGTGGAAAACTTGGCGGACTATGATGGGCTATTGCTACCCCAGATCGCCCTCAAGGACGGGGAGCGCTTTTTGGACGATCTGACCTGGCAGGATCTGCAGGCCCAGGTGGGGATCCCGGTGGTGCGGGTGGACGGCGGGCCGGCAGGCTTGGTGCAGGCGGTGCAACAGCTAGAACAGGGCTATGCCTACGGCACCCTGTGTTGTTCCGCAACGCTCGGGCGAAGGGAAACTGCACCGCTGACGCGACCAAGAACAGCTTTGAGCCGAGGATCCTGAGGCGATGCAGAGGTTGCGGCGAGGATTGTTTCTGCTGCTGGGGGTGGGGCTGGGGATCCTGGCCATCACGGCTTTGGCCTCTTTCTATGTAGATCTGGCTTGGTTTGCCGAGCTGAATGCCCTGCCGGTGCTGTGGACGCGGGTGATTGCCCGCTGGGGGCTGGGCCTGGGCGCTTTCCTCTTTGCCCTGGCGGTGACGGGATCCAACATCTGCTCCTGCTGGCGGGGGGCAACCTTGACCGGGGCCTGGGCGATTGCCACAGGTTTGAGTGTTTTCTTTGCTTGGTCTCTTTCCAATCACTGGTTTACGCTGCTGCTCTGGCTCAACCAAGGGCCCGTCGGGGAGTCGGATCCCATTTTCAACCGCGATCTCGGCTTTTTTCTCTTCAGCCTGCCTTTCTGGGAGACGGTGCAGCATTGGTGCTTCAACCTGGTGCTGCTCACCTTGGTTACCGTTGTCCTCATCTACTTGGTGGAGCTGGGGCTTTCCGAGCAACGGCTGACCTTGGCCCTCTCTCTCTATGCCCAGCGGCACCTGCTGATCTTGGGGGGATCCCTGTTTCTCATTCGCGCCTGGGGCCATTGGCTGGATCGCTACGAGCTGCTCTATTCCACCCGCGGCGTTGTGTTTGGGGCCGGTTTTGCCGATGTGCATGCAACCTTGCCGGCCACGACCTTGATGAGCGGGGTGGCAGGCCTGACGGCGGTGGGATTCTGGGCTTTGGCCCGCCAGGGGATCCGCCTCAACCTTCCTTTCCTCAAGTCCTGGTGCCCTTCCTGGGCCAGCTCTCTCCTGGCGCCGGCCATCCTCTGGGGGGCCTACCTGGGGTTTGGGCTGCTGACCACCCAACTTTACCCCCAACTGGTGCAAACTTTCTTGGTGGCCCCCAACGAGCTGGAGCTGGAACGCCCTTACATCGAGCACAACATCCGCTTTACCCGCGCCGGTTTTGGCCTGGCCGATGTCGAAGTCCAACCCTTCCCGGAAGGGGGAGCCCTCACCTGGGAGATCCTGCAGCAAAATCAACCCATCCTGAGCAACGTGCGCCTCTGGGATGCGGAGCCTCTATTGGCCACCTATCGACAACTGCAAGAAATCCGCCCCTACTATCAATTCCCCTATGTGAATGTGGATCGCTACCGCATCGGGGGAGAATTGCGCCAAGTCATGCATGCCGCCCGCGAGCTGGACTTTGCCCAGGTACCCCCCGCTGCCCAAACCTGGGTCAACCGGCGGTTTTTTTACACCCACGGCTACGGCCTCACCCTCAGCCCGGTGAACGTGGTGACCCCTGAGGGCCTGCCGGACTTTTTCCTGTCGGATATCCCGCCGCGGGTTTCTCCCCGCTACCCTGAGGTGGCCCCCGTCTTGCGGGTGGAGCAGCCGGCCCTCTACTATGGCGAGCTGACTACCACCGATGTTTTCGTGGGCGCTGAGGCGCGGGAATTGGACTACCCTGCAGCAGAGCGCTATGTGTACAGCAGCTATCAGGGCAGCGGTGGCGTGCCCATTCCCCACCTCTGGCAGCGGTTTCTCTACGCCTGGCATTTTGGCGATCTGCGCATCCTTCTCAGCCGCGAGCTGTCTTCTGCCACCCGCTTTCTCTATCGCCGCCAAATCCGCGAGCGCATCCGTCGGGTGATGCCCTTTTTGCTCTACGACCGGGATCCCTACCTGGTCATTCAAGGCGGCAAGCTCTACTGGTTTTTCGATGCCTATACCACCAGCAGCCGCTACCCCTACTCGGAGCACCTGCCCGGCTTTCCCTTCAACTACATCCGCAACTCGGTCAAGGCGGTGATGGACGCCTACAACGGCAGCATCGATTGGTACATTGCCGACCCTCGGGATCCCCTCATCCAAGCCTACGCCCGCATCTACCCCACCCTCTTCAAGCCTCTGGAGGCAATGCCGGAGCCGCTGCGGCAACACATCCGCTATCCCCAAGACCTCTTCCGCCTGCAAGCGCAGCAGTTTGCCACCTACCACATGACGGATCCCCGCCTCTTCTACAACCGCGAGGATCAATGGCAGATCCCCGGCCAGTTCCGCAATCGACGGCGCATTCCCATGCAGCCGCAGTATCTCATTCTCACCTTGCCGAGGGATCCCCAAGAGGTTGCCAATCACACTCCTGAGTTCGTCCTCCTCTCCCCCTATGCCCCTGTTAACAAGCAGAACATGGTGGCTTGGATAGCGGCCCGCTGCGACGGGGAAAACTACGGCAAGCTCCTGGTGTACGAGTTTTCCAAGCAACGGCTCATCTATGGCCCGGAACAGGTGGAAGCACGGGTCAATCAGGATCCCTTAATCTCCGAGCAAATTTCCCTCTGGAACCAGCATGGGTCGCGGGTGAACCTGGGCACGCTGCTGGTCATCCCCATCGAGACTTCTTTGCTCTATGTTCAGCCCCTCTACATCGAAGCAGAACAGGGCCGCCTGCCCCAGCTCACCCGGGTGATCGCCGCCTACGAAGACCGGGTGGTGATGGAACCGACCCTCAGCCAAGCCTTGGAATCGCTCTTTTTGCCGAGGGGTAGCCGGTAGAGAAAGGGATCCCTTCTCATTTTTGTATTGGGTGGTTGACGAAACTTAACGGATGTTTTAAGGTTAGGGTGTCA
>NZ_JANSIH010000154.1:0-862 GCF_047462075.1 Synechococcus sp. R55.2 | reverse complement strand
TCCGGCTCGATCCAGGAGAGGGCGAAGTGACTCACACAGGGCAACTGGGGGAAGCGGCGGGCCAGCTCTGCTGTTTGGGTTTCCAGGCTGGGGCGTTGCCGCTGGGCTTGTCCCCATAGACCGGCAATGGCCGGGCAGACAAAGGTTTGGGGAGAGGCCACAGCCAGGACCTGCTCCACCTGCTGCGCCACACAGGAGCTATCCTCGCACTTGGCATAGGCCATTGGGTGCCATTCCATACCCGGATCAAAGCGGTCCCAGGGTTGCAGACGAGCGTCAAACCCTTCTCCTACTGCTTGGTTGCCTTCTGGGAAGAAGACAGCCCCCACCGGGATCCCCAGCCTCTGGGCGGGTTGGGCGGCCTGCTGTAGATAATCGAGAACGCCGTAGCGGGCAAACTCGACGCTGAGCTGCCAAAGCTGCTGCTGCCAACGTTCTTGGCGAACGGCGGCGCTGGGGGTGGGGGAAGGGGCAGGAGTTGGTGCTGCTGCCTCAGAACTGGAATCCGCCGGTTTCTCCAGACTCTCTGGTAAATCTTTTGCAGAGGAAAGCTGATCCCCCTGCCAATTCCTGCTGGCCATGTCTTGGGCAGCCCAGTCCAGTAACTCTGGGGAAAGCGCCCATTTCTCGGTCGGGCTGGGCCAGGGATCCCCTGGCTGCCGCCACCTGGGCTCTTCGGCATAGGTGGCATCCAGATGGAGAACATCTGCCACTGCAATGTAGCCCTGGCTTAGGTAGCGCTCCAGCAATGCCCGACCCGCCGGGTTTTCTGCCAAATTGAGGTAGGCTTTCCGGGCGGCCTCTCCATGAATCCACAAGTCTCGGACGGTGGCCGCCACGCTGGATCCCCCTGAGCCACGCG
>NZ_JANSIH010000153.1:0-868 GCF_047462075.1 Synechococcus sp. R55.2 | reverse complement strand
GTAAGCTATGCTTTGGTTGACTACCTGCCAGCGGCTTTTGAGATTTGTTGAAGCAAACTTATCTCACTTGTCAAGGCCATCTGCACCAGTACAATTGCCGTTTTGCCGCTATTGCCAAACGCTCAGTTTGTCTTTTTGGCTCTGCCCAATGCTGCCATCATCCAACAATTTCGGCAACTGCCAAATAAGCTCCAAAGTGCGAGATGGCATCGATGCTTCTTGAAATGCTTAACCCAAAGATTTCCGGTTTTTAACTGATTTTTAACTGTCTCTTGAGTTGCATTTCCGTTGATCAGCATCGCTGTGCCGAGCCGATCTTAACAGCTCTACGATGCAGATCTCAGACAGGATAGGCAAGATTTGCATCGAGACTGTCAGTAGAAAGAATCTTTACAGACAAAATATTGTTTATCCTGAGAAGAAGGGTTTGTGTTTTTGAGGATTGGGCCTATGTATGCGGAGCAACCCAAGGGGGGATCCTCCAGCAGCTGGAAGCGCCGTCAGTTGAAGCTGGCCAACGTCGCTGCTGGGTTTGCCTCGGCAGTACAGCCGATCTTTGCCCAAACCATCATCACCGATAGCGAAGGATTGGAAGCCGGCCCCGTCACCATTCCCACCCCAGATGGCGAGATCCCTGGCTATCGTGCCAAGCCGACCGGCTCTGGCCCTTTTCCACTGGTTTTGGTGGTGCAAGAGATCTTTGGTGTACACGAACACATTCAAGACATTTGTCGCCGCTTGGGGAAGTTGGGCTATGTGGCAGTGGCTCCCGAGCTGTTTTTCCGGCAGGGGGATGTTTCTCAGCTGCAGAGCCTTGAGGAGATTCGCGCCATCGTCTCCCAGGTGCCCGATGCTCAGGTGATGTCGG
>NZ_JANSIH010000152.1:0-873 GCF_047462075.1 Synechococcus sp. R55.2 | reverse complement strand
TCGGATCCCCCTCGATCGCTTCTGCCCGAGGAGATCACCTGGCTGGGCAGCCTCACCTACAATGAACAGGGCCTGATCCCGGCCATCGTGCAGGACTACCTGGACGGAACAGTGCTGATGATGGCCTGGATGAACCGGGAATCGCTGCAAAAAACCCTGGAAACAGGCCGCACCTGGTTTTGGAGCCGCTCGCGGCAGGCGTTGTGGCCCAAGGGGGAAACTTCTGGCCATGTGCAGTGGGTCAAACAAATCCGCTACGACTGCGACGGCGACGCCCTGGTCATCCTGGTGGAGCAGGTGGGGGATGCAGCGTGCCACACAGGAGCGCGGAGCTGTTTCTTTCGCCCTTTGCAAGGGGATCCCCTTCCAGCAGCCGATACCCTGTCGCAGGTGTTTGCCGTGGTCAAGGCCCGCCAGGCGGATCCCCGTCCCGATTCCTACACCAGCAGCTTGCTAGCCAAGGGGGAAAATGCCATTTTGAAGAAACTTGGCGAGGAGACGGCTGAGGTGGTGATGGCGGCTAAGGATCAAGACCGCGTGGCTTTGGCCCGTGAGATGGCCGACCTCTGGTACCACTGCCTCGTGGCCCTTGCTCACTATCAGGTAGATGTTAGGGATGTCTATCGCCAGCTCCAAGCCCGCCGTTCCGCCAAGTGAAAGGGCCATGTCCCCCGAAGGCGGTGCTCCCGCAGATCCCTCTCCGTCCTCTTGGGATCCCTCCCTGGACAAAGCCCACCTGGATTTACAAGCCGCGCGCTGTGGCCAAGTGGATCTGGAAACCGATCGGGAGACCTTGGCCCGTTACCTGAGAGGCCATGCCCAGTGGATCCAGCGGTGCTTCAGGCCATTGCAGGTGGAAGCTTTGTCTGCCGA
>NZ_JANSIH010000151.1:0-877 GCF_047462075.1 Synechococcus sp. R55.2 | reverse complement strand
CGTACTAGGGCCAGCTCCCCTCAAGTCTCCTACGCCTGCGGTGGATAGGGACCGACAATCTGTTACTTTCAGCGCACAGAGGGTGCGCCTACTGACCCCGTGATTGGTTCACGAGGCGGGCAAGCCTTTCGGCTTACCTCTGCATGTCGCCATGCAGTTCGGACTGTATCTTCGCCTTCTGGCTACAAGAAGGCGTCTGGCGTACAGTCTCTGAGGGTTCCAGATGAGCCAAAATGGTTTCTATATCCAAGCGACGATATGCGCCATTCTCGTTCATGCTGGCTGCAAGGATGAGCAACGCACGCAGTCCTTCGACAGTTTGGTGTTCGCCTGCATCCAGCCGACGCACAATCGCCGCGAACTTCTGGAAATCATGGCGCTTCGTGGTCAGAAGTGGGTATCGCTCGAAGAAGGGAATGACCCTTCTTAGCAGATCTTGACGGTTCCGTACCACAAGCACCCATGTTTTGTCTTTCGGGTTCTGCCGAGCATTTGGCTTGAGGTAGCCACATCCCAGTGCTGAGCGTATCATCTCCAGCACATGCTTATTGCGCTCATGCTGGGAGATATGTAGCTCTGGGATGACTTGCCATCCAAACTTTGTGCTTGGATTTCGTTGGATGGCAACATGGAAGCTGCCCTCGCCATCGACGAACCCTGCGATATAGTAGCCGATAGGCTCATCTGGCCTTCCCTGCTGATTGCCTGCACCTGACGCATTGTCACGCATGCGTTAAGTGTAGCATGCGTAGCGCAGGATACTCACCAGGCTTCCCAGCATATAGCCAGATTTATAGACAGCACGGTAGGTACTGTCTCACGACGTTCTGAACCCAGCTCGCGTGCCGCTTTAATGGGTGAACCCCCCAACCCTTGG
>NZ_JANSIH010000150.1:0-28954 GCF_047462075.1 Synechococcus sp. R55.2 | reverse complement strand
TACTCAAAGCTTTGCGGGATACCGCCATTCTGTTTGGAAACAAACAGAATGCTATCGCTGCATAGTTGAACAGTGATGTTCAGCAGTGTTCAGCGTAAATGTATCAGTTATGGGGATGTCCCAGCTCACCGCAGCAGAGCTGCCCCCCAGCCAAATAGCCCATCCACCAACAGGGTATTCAGCACTGCTCCCGCAAATGCCCAATGGTGCAAGCGGCGGGATCCCTGGACTCTCCACAATCCAACACCCAGCAACAGAAGGCCCAAGCCGATGCCCCAACCCAGGCCCCAGGGGGTAGCCATTTTGTCGAGGGCCGCCCTAAAAGGGACAACCGCCTGCTCCAACCGGTCAAACTGCATCGCCTGCCGCCACTCAGGCAGCAGCCCCACCGAGTGAATGTAGAGATCTGTAACCGCCGTACCCCACAGGGAGCCGAGATAAAACCAGGTACCGATGCGGGCAAACCGTCGCCGTGTCCCCCACCAGACAATCGGGATCCCCAAGGCTTCCATGGGCATGTGCCAAAGAGGCTCAAAGCGCAGCCATCCCCAATACAGGGATCCTGCCAGCCAAGTCAGGGTAAAGCCGTACAGCAAATCTCCCCACAGGCGGGTACGGGGCTGGGAGTAGAGATGCAAGCTAAGGCCCAGCCAGCCCAAAGACATCACCAAGCTGACCCAAGGGGCATACCGCACCAGGGGCGCTTGCACAAAAACGGGCAGACTCACGAGCAGAGCTGCCACTCCCCCAATGGCATGGTGGGATCGAAAACGCCTTTGAGCCGAGAGAGGGCGGGGATCCAGCCCGGCCAAACGCTCAGAGGACAGCAGAGGCTCATCTTGGAGAGGGGGTAAAAAAGGTGTAGAAGACAAAATGCAATATTAAAAACCTTTACATCAGTTAACATAGCACCTTCTTTGCCCTTCCCTCTTCTCCCCAGCAGGAGCGGGGAAGCCTTGGGGGCCTGGCATTCTCTCTCCAGAGATGTCAGGGTGGGAAGGAGGTGCTGGCCGGAGGAAACTGTATGGACTTGTTGTTGGCAGGAGACATCGGGGGCACCAAAACCAGCCTCAGCCTTGTCAATGCCGAGGATCCCGAGCACAGCCTTTACCACTGCCGCTATGCCAGCCAAGATTACGCCAACCTCGCCCCAATGGTGGGAGAGTTTCTGGCCCAGGCTCGGCGGGAGCTGGGGCGAGATCCACAGCCTGCTGCCGCCTGTTTTGCAGTGGCCGGCCCCGTCATGGAAACAAGGGGCTCAGGGTCTGAGGGACAGACTGCCAAAGTGACCAACTTGCCCTGGGATCTGCAGTCGAGCCAATTGGCCGCAGAGCTGGGGATCCCGCGCGTAGCCTTGATCAACGACTTCAGCGCTGTGGGGTATGGCGTGCTTGCCCTCGGCGACCAGGATCTGGACACCTTGCAAGTGGGTGAGCGTCAACCGCGGGCTCCGATTGGCGTGATGGGAGCAGGCACGGGTTTGGGGCAGGCTTACCTTACCTGGGGAGAAGGGGGTTACCAAGTTCATGCCAGCGAGGGAGGACACGTGGATTTTTCCCCGCGCACCCCTCTGGAGTGGGAGCTCTTGAGGTATTTGCAAAAACGGCACGGACGTGTCTCCACCGAGCGGGTGGTCTCAGGGCAGGGGATCGTTGCCATTTATCAATTTTTGCGGGATAGCCAGTGGGGCTCAGGAGAAGAACAGCTGCTGGCCCAAATTGAGGCTTGGGAAAAGGGAGCTAAGCATATTGACCCGGCAGCCCAAATTGCCAATGCTGCCATGGAAGCACGGGATCCTCTGGCGGTGGAGTGTCTGCGGCTTTTCATCAGCCTGTACGGGGCTGCAGTCGGGAACTTTGCCCTACACCTATTGCCGCGCGGGGGCCTGTTCATCGCTGGGGGGATCGCGCCCAAGCTCTTGCGCCTACTGCATCAAGGGGAGTTTTTGTCCTCGTTTTTGGATAAGGGGCGGATGCGTCCTCTTCTGGAGCAACTGTCGGTGCAGGTGGTGGTGAATGCGCAGGTGGGGCTGAGGGGAGCTGCTCGCTACGCCGCCAACCTTTTGTGAAGGAGCAGCCGCTGCTGTTGAGGTTGCCACCCCTGGAACACCCCATCCAGCAGGTGATGGCAGCGACCCCAACGGATGCTGGAATCGTGCTGGAAAATCTCGCCCAGCCGTCCTTTGCCCCAGACTCCATCTTGAGCCAGCAGATGGGGCAAGATGGGATTGCGCCTTTGCTGGGCTGGATTGGCAGACCCCACACCGGAAAGCACTCTGCCTGTGGCTCCGCCATCCAACTGACAATGATCGCCACCACGCAGAGGGACTTTATAGAAACTTCATGGTTGATCCGATGAATCCAATCTTTTGGGCTTTGGGCATAGCTGTGCTGCTGGCCGTGGGCTTGGCAGCCTATCTGTTGACTGCTCGCAAATACGAGTCTCCCGCCTCTGTGGCCAAGTCTTACGACGAGTGGACTCGGGATGGGATCCTAGAGTTTTACTGGGGCGAACACATTCACCTAGGCCACTACGGCTCTCCTCCCCAACGAAAAAATTTTCTGCAGGCCAAGCACGACTTTGTCCACGAGATGGTGCGCTGGGGGGGGTTGGATCGACTGCCTGCAGGGACAACCGTGTTGGATGTGGGCTGCGGCATTGGTGGGAGCTGCCGCATCTTGGCCCGCGACTACGGCTTTGTTGTAA
The DNA here is from genome assembly GCF_047462075.1 of Synechococcus sp. R55.2. Lineage (NCBI taxonomy): Bacteria > Bacillati > Cyanobacteriota > Cyanophyceae > Synechococcales > Synechococcaceae > Synechococcus > Synechococcus sp. R55.2. Next base: position 26,248 of record NZ_JANSIH010000150.1, on the reverse strand, counting down.
CCGGTATCACCATCAGTCCTCAGCAGGTGAAGCGGGCCCAGGAGCTCACCCCCCCTGATCTGCCTGTCCAGTTTCAGGTGGCAGATGCCCTCGACCTGCCCTTCCCCGATGCCAGCTTCGATGTGGTGTGGTCCATTGAGGCAGGGCCTCACATGCCGGACAAGGCCCGCTATGCCCAAGAGATGCTGCGGGTGTTGAAGCCAGGGGGAATCCTGGTGGTGGCGGACTGGAACCAGCGGGACGACCGGCAAAAGCCCCTGAACTTTTGGGAGCGGCTGGTGATGCGGCAACTGTTGGATCAATGGTCACACCCTTCCTTCTCCAGCATCGAAGGCTTTGCCGAGCAGTTGGAGGCTACTGGCCTGGTGGCGGGACGGGTAGAAACCGCCGACTGGACTCAGGAGACCCTTCCCTCTTGGCTGGATTCCATCTGGCAGGGTGTTGTCCGCCCTGAGGGCTTTCTCAGGTTTGGCTTGGTCGGCTTGGTGAAGTCCTTGCGGGAGGTACCCACCTTTTTGCTGATGCGGCTGGCTTTCGGCACAGGGCTGTGTCGCTTTGGCATGTTCCGAGCGGTGCGGGCAGCTTGTGCTCACAGCCCCAGCTCGGACTTAGCCTGTTGGGCGGCCAGGAGCACCTCCGCATCCTCAGCCTGAGACCAGTCAGGATCGGCAATTTCGGCGTAGAACCGCTGGTCGTAGGGGCGGGTTTGCACCACCACCGGCATGGGCACGGCATGGCCCAGAATTAGGGCTTGCTGTTTGGAGTCCAACTTGGCCAGCACCGTTTTCAAGTTCTGGCTGCCCGCCACCCCTGTGAACACCGCCTCGATATCTTGGTCGTCGTTGAGGAGTGCCGTAATGCGAGTGCCCAACTGCGACATCACTTCGCTATCGATGCTGGAAGGGCGTTGATCCACCACCAGCAGCGTGACAAAGTACTTGCGCATCTCGCGGGCAATGGTGCCGAAGATGGTCTGCTTGGCCGCCCGCGGATTTAGAAAGCGGTGGGCCTCCTCGATGGTGATGCACAGTTGACGGGGCCGGTCGAGGGGATTTTTGGATTGCAAGTACCGCTCCGTCTGGTGCACGTAGGCCTGGTGAATGCGGCGGGTGATGACGTTGGCCGCCAACATGTAGGAGAGCAGGTTGGACTGGGATCCAAACTCGATAACCACGTGAATGCCGCGGCTGAGGGCATCCAAAATCTGGCCGATGTAGTTGTGGGGCAGGGTGCTGCGGATGTACTTGAGGTTGTCAAGGCGGGTGAGCTTGCGCTGCAGGGCCATCATCGAGGCTTTGTTGCCCATTTTCTGTTCGCAAAACTCTTGAATCTCGGTGTTGGAAAGGCTCAAGAGGCGGCTGATCCAGTCGCGGCCAAACTCGTTGCGCAGGATAATGGCGTTTTCCAGGCTGGCTTCCGATAGGTTCAGCTCCTCTGCCAACAGGGCCAGATCCTCCACCTCGATCTGGTTGTAGGCGATGAAGAGCTCCTGCGCATCCCGCACCCCTCGCCGCCGGGTGGAATCGGGATCCAGGGTATAGATCTGTACCTGACCGGGAAAGAGCTGCCGCAAGCCCTTGACGGTGCTGGCGTGTTTGTCTTCGCTGGCCGCCTCCCAGCCGTACTCGGAGTGCATGTCAAAGATCAAGTTCACCGCTGCCCGTTTGCGGATGATGCCGGCCAGGATCAGGCGGGCTAGAAAGGACTTGCCGGTGCCCGATTTGCCGAAAATGCCGTTGCTGCGCTCCACCCAGCGATCCAAGTCCAAACAGATGGGCACAGCCATGTCGAGGGGCTGGCCGATAGCAAAGTTGCGCCGCTCCGGGTCGTCTTCCCAGCCGAAGACGGTGCGAAAGTCCAGTTCCCGTGCCTCATACACTTGCGAAAAATGGGCGGGCACTGTTTTCACGGGCAGCAGCTCCATGGCGCCAGCGGAAGGGGGTTCTTGGCCGAGGGGAGCTGCCAACGCTTCTGGCCGTTCGGGATTGACCAGGGGATACAGCCTTTCCCCTTCCGTTTGCCGCGGCACCAACATCAGCATCGGGGTGAGGGCAATAATGCCGTAGGTGCCGGTACCTGCCAGCACCTCCTGCAGCAAGGTCTCTTCCGGGCGGGGGGGATTGACCAGAATTTGGGAGTTGCTGGTTTCTAGGGTAACGTCAGTAAGCAGGCCAAAGAAGCGGTTGCGCTGCCCCTGGATCACCACGAATTTGCCCACCCGCAAGTCTTCTACCGAGACACCGGGATTGAGGCGAGCTTCCAGCCCTCGACTCAGGGATCCCTGAATCACGGTAGCCAAAGGTTGAGGAGGGGTCATGGCAGTGGGGGTTGGGTTCCAGATGCCTTATTCAGTTGCCCATCTGTAAGCGGGCGCTGGTGCGGGAGGCGCCATCCTGCACAATCCAGGTGCGGACGATCTCCACTTCCTCCGGCGTCCAAAAGCCCAGACGGGACAGGGGCAGCCCGCGGGCCTGAATGTAAGCAATCTCTGGGGAGTCGCCGCGAGCTTGGGGGCGGTTGGGGTTAATGGCGTTGAGGATGTAGGCGTGGCGGCTCGTCCACCGGGGATTGATCAACTCGCTATTGGGATCCCCGGGCCTGACATAGGCCATCGTGGCCTCATAACTGTCCAGCAACTGGGTGCGCTGCCGTCCTGCCGGCTGATGGCAACCCACACAACTGGCTTCTAGCAGCGGTTTGACATCCCGTTCGTAGGTAAATTGCGGTTCGGTGCGAAAACTCAGCTGAATGGCCTGCTCGAGGGGCAGCCCCTCTTGGGGAGAAAGCGTGAGGGTGTAACGGGTGCTAAAGCGCAAGGGATCCCGAGGCTTAAGCAACAACTCGTCTCCCTGCACATCAAAAATAACCGCTGCCGGCGGATCCAACTGAACCGCCAGACGTTGTAGATTGGGATCCAGTGGCCGATTGAATTGCAGCCGAATGACTCCATCCACAAAAACATCCTGCTGTTCGGGGGTAGGCTGGGAAGACACCCACTCCAAAAATGCCTGACTTTGAGAAGCATTCGACTGAGGCCAAACTTGCCGATGAGACTCGATGACAAAGAACGCTGCTGCCAACAACAACAGCCCCGCCCAAGTTCGCCACCGCCGCCAATGGCGAAAGACATTTTGTACGGTCGGAGTGTTCATTGCCGCAGACCCAATTTAACTGTTGTCAGAATAGCGAACTTACCCACACTTCAGCCATTGATGAGGTACAAACTGCCAGGGATCCCCAGCGGATCATGAGGATCCCTTGTTCTGAAAAGTAGAAAGACAATGAGCACTGGAGCGAAGGGAAGAGGTCGCTGCTCCCAAGCCCCTAGAGGCCGAAAGGAATACCAAAGGCTTTACCCAAGCTGAGATGAACTCACCAGCAGGGAAAAGCATCCAGGGAGACAGCAAATCAGTTGACCCGCTCCAGCTTGATGTTATGGTGGCCCAGCTTGATCTCGAACTCATCTCCGGGCTTGAGGCCCATCTTCTTGGTGTAGGCAGCTCCAATCAGGAGGTTGCCATTCTTATGAACCGAAACCCGGAAGGTAGGAGCGCGGCCACGGGATCCATTTTCGTCACTAGCGCCGAGATCCACGCCAACGGCCTTCAACAGGGCGTTGTTAAACTGCATCAGATTCACTCGCTCCTGACCATTCTTGGTGTAGGTGACATAACCACAGGCGCGAGCTTTTTCCTTGCGATCCGCATTTCCCATTGAAGTTACCTTGTCGAGGAGCTCTTGGCCAGTGAGTGGTTTTGGTTTACTGGTTGTAGCCATATCGAGATGGTTTTAGGGACAACTGTTAGTGTAGCCAGAAACAAACAGCGATTGCAATAGAGTTTGATCCAACTCTTCTTAATTAGAGGGAATGAGTGAGCGACTGCAATGGGATCTGAGGGCTGGTTGCGCAAAACAGCAGTGGGGAATTCCCTCTGAAGGCCAGAACCTATGGGGGAGACTTTGGCTGAAATGGGGAATGATAGGCTCTCAGGCCCTATTCTCGACAGGGTCAAAAGTATCTTTGGGCGAGGGATCCCCGCTTTGCCGCCGGAATTGAGCAAAAGCAGGGAAACTGGAAACAAGGCTGTTTGCGTGTCACTCAATATGGATCCCTTTTGGTCAGGGCGGCGTCTCCTCATTGGGGTGAGTGGGGGGATTGCTGCCTACAAAACGGCAGCTTTGGTGTCTGCTCTGGCGCAGCAGGGAGCAGAGATCAAGGTGGTTTTGACAAAAGCTGCGGAACATTTTATTTCTCCTTTGGCTTTTGCCACCTTGTCTCGCCAACCGGCTTTCACCGATGCCGCCTTTTGGCAAGCAACACGAGGACGACCGCTGCACATCGAGTTGGGGGAATGGGCGGAGGCTCTCCTCATTGCACCCTTGTCGGCCAACACCTTGGGCAAGTTGGCTCATGGGCTGGCGGATAACTTGCTCACCAATGTGGTTTTGGCTTCCCGGTGTCCGGTGGCGGTGGCACCGGCTATGAATACGCAGATGTGGAAGGCAGAGAAGGTAGCCGAGAATTGGCAGCGGCTACACCAGGATCCCCGTTTTTGGGCCTTGCCGACGGCCAGTGGCCGCCTGGCCTGTGATGCGGTGGGGGAAGGGCGCATGTTGGAGCCGGAGGCCCTGCAGGAGTATGTGCGGGCTTTGCTCTGGACAGCGGGGAAAAAAGATTGGCAAGGCAAGCGGGTGTTGGTGACGGCGGGGGGGACACGGGAGCCCATCGACGCGGTGCGTTTTATCGGCAACCCGGCCAGTGGTCGGATGGGAGTGGCGCTGGCGGTGGCGGCAGCCTGCCGGGGGGCGACAGTGACGCTGGTCCATGGGCCGTTGGGGATCCCCTTTGATCCAGCGCCCTTCGCCATTCGGGCCATTCCGGTGGAGACGGCAGCCCAACTGGAGGCGGCTTTGCAGGCGGAATTTCCCCAGGCGGATCTCTTGTGGATGGCTGCTGCTGTGGGGGATGTGCGCCCCTCTCAGGTTTACGCGGGGAAGCTGCCCAAAGCCGATCTACCCCAGATGTTGCCGTTGGAGCCGATCCCTGACCTGGTGGCAGCCCTGGCCCGCAACAAACGCCCTGGCCAGCGCCTCATCGGCTTTGCCGCCCAAAGTGGGGATCCCTTGCCACCGGCCAGAGAGAAGCTCCGCCAGAAGGGCCTGGATGCTATTGTGGCCAACCCCATCGACCAACCGGATAGCGGCTTTGGCAGCAGCCACAACCAAGGCTATTGGATCCCCCAGCAGGGAAACCCAGAACGGATCCCATTGGCGACCAAGTCAACCCTGGCCCACCGACTGCTGGATCTGGCCCTGCACTTGGAGTTGGGCTGACTTCGACACCAAGACTAACGATCTTGCCAAAGATCAGGTACCTTTGAGGCTAAGCGCAGAGGGATCCCATGGCGATCATCGTCCTGAAAGCCTGGTATTTGGATTCGGTGTTGTCTGCTTCTCAAGTCCAACAGAGGGCCCCCGACCTGCGCCTAAGCCGTACCGGCCTCTTGAAAACGGCGATGCGGGCCGACTTTCTCGACGATGTGGAGCAGGTGAAGGCTTCCGTATGGTGGCAGCGCTACCTGGAAGGAGAGCTGGTGGAGTTTTACATCGAAGGCAGCGGCGCCTACAGCATCTCCAACCTCGATTTAATTAGCCGCGAGATCTACTTTAATAAGCGGGCCACTCTGAACATGACCGAGCCCGTCATCTACTTCTGCGGCCAATCGGATTACCCCAACTCCAGCGCCACTCTGTACCGGGCATTGCAAGCCGTGGTGGAGGCTCTCAATCGCGACCACAGACCGGTCGTGCCCCTGCAGCTGCAGGGATCCCTTCCCGCTGAGGCTGAGACCCCGCTCATCGATGCGGCCTTGATTCGCAAGCTCAAGCACGCGCTGCTGGTGGTGGCCGATGTGACCCCTGTGCAGGTGAATGGCCGGGGGCGTCCCCTGCCCAGCCCCCAGGTCTGTCTGGAGTTGGGCTATGCCCTGCAATCGAAGCGCCCCGAACAATTGCTGCTGGTACAACTCCCCCGCGACGGCATCGAGGGATCCTTTCCCTTTGAGGTAGAGGGCAGCAGTTTTTTGAAAATCGCCGATCCCCAGCATCTGTCCGATCAATTGGGAGCCGAGATCGCCCGGCAGTTGCAGCGCAACCGGGTTATCTCCCTCTAGCCAGCAGCACCTATCCAACCTCCCCTCGCAGCCGTTAGACTCTTGGAGATGGTCACTCCTGGCCATGGGGGATCTGGCTCCCCGAAACCCAAACAGCCTCCATCGTCGCTACCTTTTCTCCCCTTGTGAACCATGACCCTGGCTAACGCAAATCCTTTGGTTTCGCCGGATCGCTCTGCGGCAGGTTGGCAGAGAGGTCTGAACAGCATAATGTTCCTGCTGCTGTTGGGGGTTCCCCTATCTTGGGTGGGGCACTTCCGGGGCTGGGATCCCAACCTGGTTTTCCTCTGTGCGGCTTTGGCGGTGGTGGCCTTGGCGAAGTTTATGGGTCAGGCCACGGAAGAGATCGCGGCCTTGACAGGGCCGACAGTCGGGGGGCTGATCAACGCCACCTTTGGCAATGCAGCGGAGTTGATCATCGGCTTGGTGGCACTGCGGGCGGGGTTGGTGGATGTGGTGAAAGCCTCCATCACCGGCGCGATCATCAGTAACCTGCTCCTGGTGGCCGGCTTGGCCATGTTTTTGGGCGGGATCAAGTTTCGGGAGCAGAGCTTTCGACCCGAGGTGGCCCGCATGAATGCCTCGGTGATGAACCTGGCGGTGGTGGCCTTGATCTTGCCCAGCGTGGTCACCTATGCCGATGCCAACTTGGGGGAGATCTCCATCCAAGAGCTATCCACGGCGGTAGCCCTGGTGCTGATCGGGGTTTACGGTCTTACTTTGCTGTTTTCCCTCAAAACCCACAGCTACCTCTACACCCTTCACGAAGCGGAAGCCGCAGAAGATGAGGCGGCCAGTCGCCTGGCCCTCAATCCGGTTTTGCAGGCGGAGGGATCCATTCCCCAAGTGCTGACGGCTCCACCTGAGCGGGCCGGTTTGGGGTTTTGGGTGCTGGCCCTCTTGGGGTTGACGGTGTTGGTGGCGCTGGAGTCGGAACTGTTGGTGAGCACTCTAGAGGATACGCTGGAACACTTTCACATGACGCCGCTGTTTATGGGGGTGATTTTGTTGCCGATCATCGGCAACGCGGCAGAGCATGCGACGGCGATCACGGTGGCCATGAAAGACAAGATGGATCTCTCCTTCTCGGTGGCGCTGGGCTCGACGATGCAAATTGCCCTGTTTGTGGCACCTCTGCTGGTGCTGGCCGGGGATGTGCTGCATCAGCCCATGAACTTCAACTTCGGCATGGTAGAGTTGGTGGCCATTGCCGTCTCGGTGCTGCTGATCAATTCCGTTAGCAGCGATGGGCGATCCAACTGGCTGGAAGGGCTACTGCTCTTGGCCACCTACGCCATCCTTGGGATTGCCTTCTTCTTTCTGGAGTGAGGTTGTTCAAGTGCTTCGCACCGCTGACGCGAACGGCTCATGCTGCACAAACTGCGATCGGTAGACAAGCCGAAGCCGGGGAAAACGGGATCCCTGTTTTGGCCTCTCCTTTTCAGTGCATCTCTTGCCCTATCCCCCATAAGCGGGCCCGCATGGGGGCAGGAAACTGCTGAAAACAACGGCACCGCCCCCAACCTGCCTTTGCTCAACCGTTTGGATGCCCTAGAAGAGCTGCGGCAAGCGCTTAGCCTCCCCACCTCTTCTATCCAGGCGGAGGCCGTGACGCTGGATGGGCGGCGTTTGTTCGTGGTTACCGCACCGCAGGGGGATCCCGGCAGCCTGCCTCCGGTGTCGCAGCGGGTGCGCTCCATTGAACAAACCCTGCACCAGTTGGCCAGCGCCGGATTCGATCCAGAGGCGCTGCAGGTTGAAGTCACCCTGGACGGCCAGACCAACCAGCCTGTTATCCGGGTGAATGGGCGACATTTGCTAACCATCACCTCCCTCGATGCTCAATTCCAGGGCGCCCAACCCATGGACTGGGCTGAGCAGGTAGCCGGCATTGTTGAGGAAGCGCTGCGCACTTCGCAACGGGAGCGGCAGCCTCAATTTTTGCGCCGCCAAGCGGTGATTGCCCTCGGCATCCTGGCTGTGGTAGGGAGCCTGAGCCAGCTCTGCCAGCGAAAACGGCGACGGCTGCAGCAAAAACGCGATGCCCTGCAGACGGAATACCAGGCCATCCAAGCAGAGATTCAGGAGCGCCTAGCGGGGGAAGAGCAGCCGGGCGTGGATCCCGTCTTGGTCGAACAACAGGCCGGACGCAAACGGCAGGAATCCTACTTGGAGCTGCAAATTCGCCTGCTGCGCCTGGTGCAAATTGGCCTGTGGGTGGGCGGAGTTGGGGTGAGCTTGGGCCTTTTCCCGCAAACGCGACCCCTGCAAAGGTTTTTCCTGGTTTCCCTGCGCGGCCCTCTGTTGCGGTTGGTAGGGGTGGGTCTGGCCACCTATGGCAGTGTCTGGCTGAGTGGACTGGTACTGGATAACCTCTTTGCTGCCCTGCGCCAAGAGCAAAATGCCCCCACCTATCGCCTCAGCAAACGCCTCAGCACCTTTGCCAGCGTCTCTAAAGGAGCTGCAGCCACTACCCTGGTTTTGCTTGGATCCCTGGCTGGCCTGGCCTCGGTGGGGGTCAATATTGGCCCCTTAGTGGCCAGCCTAGGCTTTATTGGGCTGGGGATTTCCCTGGCTGCTCAGGATCTGATTAAGGACGTGATCAATGGGCTGTTGATTTTGATCGAAGATCAATTTGCCGAAGGGGATGTGATCGTGGTGGACGGGCGGGGCGGCCTTGTGGAACACATGGATCTGCGGCTAACCCAGTTGCGCAACACCGAAGGCAGCTTGATCTCTATCCCCAACAGTGCCATCCGGGTGGTGGAGAACCTCTCCAACGGCTGGTCACGGGTGGATCTGGGGATTGTGATCGCCTATGAAAACGATCTGGAACAGGCAATACGCATCACCGAGCAGGTGGCTCTGCAGATGTACCGGGAGCCAGCTTGGCGGGAAAAAATCCTCGAGCCCCCCGAAATGCACGGTGTCGATGATCTGGGGGAGCGGGGGATCACGCTGCGCATTTGGATCAAGGTGCAGCCTCTGCAGCAGTGGAGGGTGGCGCGGGAATACCGCCGTCGCCTCAAGCACGCCTTCGACCAAGCAGGGATCCAGATTCCTTTCCCGCAGCAGACCCTCTGGTTCCACAGCCCCTTGGAGATGCGCATCCAGGGTCTCAGCCCAGAGGAGACCCACCGCTTGCTGCACCTGATGGAATCGCGGCTCGAGGCTCGCCTGCGGGAAAGGGATCCCGTTGCAAACGACTTGACAAATTGACAAAATAGGCGGCTGCCGAAAGCTTCTACCCTTAGCCGCTCAGCCGGCTAGCAGTTTCAACAGGGCGGTCGCGCCAGCAGGCCGCAAGTCTAGTGACTACTCATCGCCGATGATTTCCGGCTCAGTCAGTTCATCCGACATTTCGATGACAGCGCGGCGGATTGGCTTCATCCAGCCATCTTCTATATCATCCGGATCCTCGTAGCGGCGGCGCTTGGCGCGGTTGGCCACCTGTACCGTGATGCGATAGCGATTTTTGGAAGCGTTGATCAGAGCCTCTACCCGACGCATCAGCTCGTCATTGTCAATAGCCAGTTGATTCTTGCGGGAAGCCATAATCGCAGTCTTAAATCTTGATATCTTGTTGCCACCAGGATCCCAACGAGACTCCGTCCCGCTAACGCGAAAGGACTCCGTCCCGCTACCGCGATCGTAGCAGAGAACCTTCCAGTTCTTGCATTCCTGTAGCGTTGCATGGCAATAGGGTGGGACTTTTGCCAAGAACTCATTTGTCAAGATTTGTCAAGAACTCATTTGTAGAGCAGCTTGCTCTGCTCTTGTACAACTCACAGGGGCTGCTAATCCAGCAAAAACTGTACCCACTTCGGCGGGGGTGGCAGCGGGCAACGAAAGTGCTCCATCACCAGGGCGGCCGCCAAATGCACCGTGAATACGTAGATGAGGGAATTGAAGGCAATAAATCCCACCACCACCACCTGAACCATCCAGGGTTCTGCCACCCAGTAGACGCCCCATCGGCTGAGGGACACATCCAGGAGCCAGTTGGTTAGGCCGGTAAGTTGAATGGTTACGTAGATCCAGAGGTTTTCCCCCACCAGTAGGGAGGAAAGCACCAACTGAAAGATCAAGCCCAGGGCGCTGAGCACAGCCCCGCTCACCACCGAGACGTACCAGGAAAGACGCTGCTGCCACAGGCGGGCACACCAATAGCCCAGCAGACCATAGGGAATGACATAGAGAATGCTGCGCGTGGGCCCTATCAGCACCGTCAGCAACAGGCCGGAGACTGCCAGGGCCATTGCCCCTGTGCGGGGATCCCAGCGCATCACCGCCAGCGCCACCGGAATGGGGAAAAACAGACGTATAAAGGGGGCCAGCGGCGTGTAGCTCAGGATCCAGATCAAGGCCGCGGTACTGGCCAAAAAAGCCGTTTCCACCACCCTCAAGGCCGGAGAACGGGAAGGGGGGGGAGGCAAGGGAGGAAAGTCATCCTGCACAGAAGGCTGAGGCGGCGGGGGCACATCCAGAAAAGCACAACTTTTCCCAGCTTAGCTTGTCGGGGTGTGGGGGTAGCTAAGCCCCGCACTGTACTCGTAGAGTCAGTGTCGGGATACAGATACCCCCACATGGTGTATGATGGGAGTACTTGCACAAAACGGCTTTTGCCGGAATCTGGTGCAACTACGCGGTAGGGCATTCCGTGTCTGCTCGTGGAGGGTTCTTGCGTAGGCTCCCCGATGAAGCGAGAAGCCCACGCTTTACCCGTAGGGTCAGCGATGGGAGTATGTCACGCCACCGGTTGCCGGGTTGGGCGAATTGTTGCCCAGAGGTGTAGATCTGGACTGCAAATCGGCTACAGGATAGGCCCTGTTGTCGATTGGGGCTGCCTCAGCGGATCCCTTTTGGATTTCAGGACATTCGGCAACATTTCCCAAGGCCAACCGTGAACCGACCCCCATCGGCCAGTCTCTCCTGACCCTACCCATCAACTTGTCTTGAAACGACTAGGGCGTTCTGATAAAGTCGAGGCGGGATTTGCCCTGAGAGAGCGGGATCCCTTCTGGACAAGTCTAGGGTCAATGCTATGGCAGTGCGGGTGGGCATCAACGGTTTTGGCCGCATCGGACGGCTGGTTTTGCGGGCTGCTTGGGGCTGGGAAGAGCTGGAATTCGCCCACATCAACGAGATCAAAGGGGGAGCTGCGACGGCGGCCCACCTGTTGAAGTTTGACTCGGTGCAGGGCCGCTGGGCTATCGACATTGAGGGATCCGATAACCGGCTGCGCATCCAAGAGAAAACCCTCACCTTCAGCGAACACAAATCCCCCGGTGAAGTGCCCTGGGCAGAGTTGGGGATCGAGCTAGTGCTGGAATGCTCGGGCAAATTTGTCAAGGCAGCGGAGCTGGATGCCTACTTCAAAGCGGGGGTGCGCAAGGTGATTGTGGCTGCCCCTGTCAAGGACGAAGAGGCCCTCAACATTGTTATGGGCGTCAACGATCACCTGTACGACCCGGCCCGGCACCATTTGCTCACGGCGGCTTCCTGCACCACCAACTGTCTGGCTCCCTTGGTGAAGGTCATCCACGAGGGAATCGGCATTGTTCACGGGGTGATCACCACCATCCATGACGTCACCAATACCCAAACCATGGTGGATGCCCCCCACAAAGATCTGCGGCGGGCCCGCTCCGCTCTGCTGTCTTTGGTGCCCACCACCACCGGCTCTGCTACGGCCATTGGTCTGATTTACCCCGAACTCAACGGCAAATTAAACGGCATTGCGGTGCGTGTTCCTCTCTTGAACGCTTCCCTAACCGATGCCGTGTTCGAAGTCAGGCGGCCCACCACCGTGGAAGAAGTCAATCACCTCTTAAAAACTGCAGCCGAGGGCGAACTCAAGGGGATCCTCGGCTACGAGGAGCTGCCCCTGGTCTCGGTGGATTTCAAAGGGGATCCCCGTTCCAGCATTGTGGATGCGCCCTCGACGATGGTGGTGGATGGTACCCAGGTGAAGATCCTGGCCTGGTACGACAACGAATGGGGCTACGCCAACCGCATGGCGGAACTGGCCCGCAAAGTGGCCCGCAGTCTATAGAAACATCTCCCTTGGAGACCTGCCCATGACTTCTGTTTCGACGGCTCAAGCCTCTGCGGTTCGCAACTACGCCCTGGTTACAGCGGCCTATTGGGGGTTCACCATCACCGATGGCGCCATCCGCATGTTGGTGCTGCTGCACTTCCACAAGTTGGGCTTTACCCCGATCCAAATTGCCATGCTGTTTCTCTTCTACGAGATCTTCGGGGTGATTACCAACTTCCTGGGCGGCTGGATTGGATCCCTGTTTGGCCTGCGGCTGACCCTCTATGGCGGCATTGCCATCCAGATCTTCGGTTTGGTGATGCTGGGCGTGTTGAACATGCAGTGGCCGGTCTGGGGTCAGGTGGCCTACGTGATGACCGCCCAAGCTCTGGCCGGGATCGCCAAAGATCTCACCAAGATGAGCTCCAAAAGCGCCATCCGCCTGGTGGTGCCCAAAGAAGCGGAATCCCGCCTGTTTCGTTGGGTGGCTATGCTCACGGGATCCAAAAACGCCCTCAAGGGGGTGGGGTTCTTTGTGGGAGCGGCCCTGCTGCAGATCTTCACCGAAATCTACGGGGATCCCATGGGCTTCCGCATGGCCAACTTTGTCCAGGCGGGGGCGTTGGCTTTGATCTTCTGTTCGGGGGCGCTGCTGCCTGCAGACATGGGCAAAATCAAGGCCAAGATCCCCTTCAAGCGGCTGTTTTCCAAGAGCAGAGAGATCAACATCCTCTCGGCGGCCCGCTTTTTCCTGTTTGGGTCGCGGGATGTGTGGTTTGTGGTGGCCCTGCCGGTGTTTCTCTACGACGAGCTGGGCTGGACTTTTATGCAGGTGGGCAGTTACATGGCCATCTGGGTGATTGGCTATGGGTTCATTCAGTTTGTAGCGCCGCAACTGCTGGGTGGGGGTCGCCCTGGCCGTGCTCCCAAGGCCCGCACCATCCAGATTTGGACCTTCGTGCTGACGGCGGTGCCGGCGATCATTGCCACAGCCTTCATGGCCGGGCTGGCACCGGAGCTGGTGATCACCGGCGGCTTGATCCTGTTCGGGATCGTCTTTGCCTTCAATTCGGCGGTGCATTCCTACCTGGTGCTGGCCTACACGGAAGACGACGACGTAGCCCTCAATGTGGGCTTTTATTACATGGCTAATTCCGGCGGGCGGCTGTTGGGGACGGTAACTTCTGGGATCCTCTTCCAGTTCTACGGATTGGAGGGCTGTCTTTGGTTTTCCACCCTCTTGATCTTGGCGGCGGGGCTGTTCTCGTTGAAATTGCCGGATCCGAGCAAAACCCCGGTGGAGTGGGTGGTTAAGCCAGGGGATTGAAGATGGAGGGCTACCAGCCGAGATGATGCAGTCCGCTCAACCCAATCCACACATGGATGGGCAGGGAAAGAAGTCTGCGCTGCCGATGCAACTCAGCCCAAACAAGAGGCCCAACGATGAGATAGTAGAGGAGCAAGCAGCTTTTCCGGCAGCCTATGAGCCTGCGCATTGTTCCCACGACGCCCTTCCCTGGCCAGAGACCCGGCACCTCTGGCCTGCGCAAGCCGGTATCGGTGTTTCAGCAGCCCCACTACCTGGAAAACTTCGTCCAATCCATTTTTGATGTCCTAGAGGGATCCGCCGGCCAAACCCTGGTGGTGGGGGGAGATGGCCGCTACTACAACCGCGAGGCCATTCAGATCCTGCTCAAGATGGCGGCGGCCAACGGCATCGGGCGAGTCCTGGTGGGCCAAGGAGGGATCCTCTCCACGCCGGCGGTCTCCTGTCTCATCCGCAAGTACGGCGCCTACGGGGGGATCATCTTCTCTGCCAGCCACAACCCCGGTGGCCCCCAGGGGGATTTTGGCATTAAGTACAACATCGGCAACGGCGGCCCTGCCCCGGAGAAGGTGACTGAGGCCATTTACGCCCGCACCCAGCGGATCCAGGAGTACCGCATCTGGGAAGCTCCCGATGTCGATCTGGATCGCTTGGGCGAGCAACGGCTGGGGTCCCTCACGGTGTCCGTCATCGACCCGGTGGCCGATTACTTGAGCCTGATGCAGCGTCTGTTCGATTTCGAGGCCATCCGCGACTACCTGGCCTCTGGGATCCGCATTGCCTTCGACGCCATGCACGCCGTCACCGGCCCCTATGCCCACGCCATTTTCCAGGGATCCCTGGGAGCGCCAGAGGGCAGTGTGCTCAACGGGCAGCCCCTGCCGGATTTTGGCGGCGGACACCCGGATCCTAACCTGGTGCATGCCCGCTCGTTGGTGGAACTGTTGTTTCGGGAAGATGGGCCGGACTTTGGTGCCGCTTCCGATGGGGATGGGGATCGCAATCTGATCCTGGGCCGCCAATTTTACGTGACCCCCAGCGACAGCTTGGCAGTCTTGGCTGCCAATGCCCACCTGGTACCCGGCTACCGAGAAGGTCTGGCGGGAATTGCCCGCTCCATGCCCACCAGCCAGGCAGCGGATCGGGTGGCGGCCAAGCTGGGGATCCCTTGCTACGAGACCCCCACCGGCTGGAAATTCTTCGGCAACCTGCTGGATGCCGGCAAGGTCACCCTCTGCGGGGAAGAGAGCTTCGGCACCGGATCTCACCACATCCGGGAAAAAGACGGGCTCTGGGCCGTCCTGTTTTGGCTGAACATTTTGGCCGCTCGACGGCAGCCGGTGCGGCAGATCGTGGAAGAGCACTGGCGCACCTATGGGCGCAACGTCTACTCCCGTCACGACTACGAGGGACTGCCGGTGGAGGTGGCCGAGGCGCTGATGGAAGACTTGCGACGCTCCCTGCCTGGGTGGGTGGGCCAGCGCTTGGGATCCCACACAGTGGCTTATGCCGATGACTTCAGCTACACCGATCCCGTGGACGGCAGCACCACCAGCCACCAAGGGATCCGCATTGGCTTTGAGGATGGATCCCGCATCATCTACCGGCTTTCTGGAACCGGCACCCACGGAGCCACCCTGCGGGTGTACCTGGAGCGATTGGAGCTGGATCCCGCCCGGCATGGCCTGGATCCCCAAGTGGCCTTGGCCGAACAGATTCAACTGGCCGATCACCTTGCCCAGATTCGCGCCCGCACCGGTCGGCAGCAGCCAGACGTCATCACCTAGCCCGTCGCAACAGTGGACAGGGAGCCTTCCCAGGGAAGCGGGGATCAGGGCCTGAGGCCATCCCAGCCGGTCGCGTCGGCGTCGCGGAGCAAAAAGGTGCCGATAGGAGAGGTGATGGGAGAGGTCAGTTGAAAATCTCCCCGCTCTTGGGTGAGGCCCACCGGGCGACTGGGAAAGGCCACCAGAATCCCTTCCAGGCGCAGCGACTCGGCTACCGGATCGTAGGCCAGGCGCAGCTCAAAATCCCGCAGGTCGCGGCGGACTTCCACGCGGCGGATCCCTTCTTCCGTCAGGCCCAAGCGCAGCCGCCAGTGATTTTGCCATCGCGTGCCGAGGGTGGCATCCAGCTCCAGACCATAGGTAGAGATCTGGCCCAACCGGGGATCGTAAACCGCCTGCAGCGCATAGCTGATCCCTGGTTCATACACCTCCAGGCCGGAGCGTTGATCCCGGTTAAACGTGGTGCTGCTGCGCCCCCAATATTCCAGACGGATCGGTTGCAACTGCCCTTCGTTGAGGTCGTAGGCCGTCTGCAACTGAATGTTGAACAGATCGGGAGCGGTGTTCCAGGTGAAGTTGGCGTTGAGGGTATCCCACTTCTGGGTGATGAAGTCGTAGCCAAGGCTGGTGTCCAGGCGCACCAGGTTTTTCACCTCTGCCTGCAGCTCCTGCAAGTTGCGGGAGGCAATCGCTGCCAAATCCTCCGGGGTATCGTCGGGGAAGGTCAGGGCTATCGGCAGCTCGCCGGGCAGGTCATCTTCAAAGGCAATGTAGCCTGGGGGCACATCGGGTAGGGGATCGCGGGGCGTAAAGAAGCTGATGTTGGCATTGATGCGATCCACATCTTTAGGGCTGGTGGAGAGGGTTTGGAAGGGCACAGAATTGTTGCCGTAGAAGGTGCGGCTGTAGCGCAGGTCGATGGTATTCCAGTCGGCAGGTCTGAGACTGAGGCGAGGGTTGAGGCTGACGGTAGACTCCTGGTCAGGAGTGGAGTAGAGGACTTGGGTGTAATCGATAGAACCCGGCATGAAGGTGATCCAGGGAGCCGGTTGAATATCGTTGAACTGGAGGCTGGAGCGCAGCTCGTAGCGATTGAAAAAGTGGAGACCTGCCCCCACCTCTTGATCCGGCTGTTGCTCTTGAGTCAGGGTGAGGGCGCTGCTGAGGGCAATATCGGGCGTGATGCGAATGAGGTCGGGGTTAAAGGCCAGCTCGAAGTTGCGACGCGGCTCGTTGTCGCCATTGGAACTGCTGTAGGCACGGTAGGCCAGGCGATAGGTACCTCCCCAACCGGGTGGGGTCAGTTGAGTGCCCAGCGTCAACCGCGCATCGGCAAAGTCGGGGCCATCTTTGACGCTCACCCGCTGGTTGTAGTCCAAGCGCAGATCCGATTGCAGCCAGTGCACGCCCCCGTAGCGCTGAGTGTGGCTGAGGGTGAGGGGGAAGCTGTAGATGCCCCGCTCCTGGGATCCGGTGCGGCTGATGTTGAGGGTGGTGGTGGAGAGATCCCCCTGAAAGGTGGCGTTGAGACGCAGATCGGCGTTGTCGTTGCGCCCGCCGGCAGGACGGTAGGTGTTGTCCAGGTTGAGGTTGAGCTGCCCCCGCAGTTGGCCTTCCTGCCCAAAGAGGTTGGCAGCGTAAAAGTCGAAGTTGTGGTCGATGCGGAAACGGCTGGAGAAGCGCTGTTGGTCGGCTTCGGTAACCAAGTAAAACTGGGCTCGCCCGTAGTTGACGCTGTCCGGGATGGGCAGGATGTAGTCATGCAAGAAACCAATGCCCACCCCTTTTTTCTGGATGGCATCCAGCCGCAGGCCGCCGAAGTTGTATTCGTCGAAGCGGTAGGCCCAACTGGATTTGACAAACACCCCCTCTGTCTCGCTGCGCCCCGGCAGCACCCATTGGTGATCTCGCAGGCTGTAGATGAACAGGGGGAAATAGGCGATCTGAAGGCCCGCCCGCAGATCCCCTGCTTCTGTCAGCTCGCCGCCGGCAAACACGCGGGCGTCGTAGACGATCACCCGGTCATCGGGAAACACCTCCACCCGATCCCCTTGCACGTAGTGGGTGATGGGTGGCTCTGGCGAGGTGGTGACGGTGGCTTTCTCGAAAAAGATCTGATCCCCCAAAATGGCGGTGGTCTCTTGGCTGCGCACAAAAACCTTGGTGCCCGGCTCCTCCCCCGGCAGAATGACCAGCGAGCTCTCAAATTGGGCGGTGCGACCGGGGATATCCAGATCCAAATTTCGCCCTTCGATTTGCCGGATCCCGCGCCCTTGGGGGCCAGGGGGCTGCTCCATGCGAAAAGGGCCCTCGCTGCGCAGGCGTCGCTCCCGCCGATAAAACAGCAGCCGGTCGCCGGTGATGCGGGTGCCGTCAGCCAGTTGGATCAAGGCGTTCCCCTCGGCAATGCCCAGGTCTTGTTCGGCGATGTAGCTGAGCACATCCCCACTCACGTTGATTTGATCCGGGTCAAGGGGAATTTGCCGCTGCGCGGTGGCCGAGAGCTGCTGGCGGATTTGGGATCCCTGGCTAACGTTCCCTGTCGCCGAGACGGCATCTGCCCCGGTGCCCAGATCCCGCAAAAGGGGGAACTGCTCCAGCAGTTGAGGAGCCAGGGGTGAGCCCGCAGTGGGGACAAAGGCTTCCCTGCCCCTTTGAGTGGCCATGGGGGATCCCGTCAGCCCCGACCCAGGGGTGGCCTCTGCCAACAGGACACCGCCCAAATCCAAGCTCCCACCGGCTTGGGAGATCAAGGGAGGAACCGTCGAAGCTGGGATCCGATTTAACCTTGCCTCTGAACCGGCTCCACCTTGCAGTTGGGCCATAGCCCGGTTTTCGCCATTGGATTCCGATCGCGTTAGCGGGACGGAGTCCTTGGTGGGGCGCAGCCAGGGTTGCTCTTCCACCTGCAGGGCTTCAGCCTGAGAAGTCATGGGCTGGGAAAGCCGAAGGGAGTTCAGGCTGGGAACTGCCGCGGTGGGCGTCGCCGGTGAAGGGGGTTGGGGAGAAGGTGTTGCCTGGGCCTGCTGCGCCTGTCGCCGAGCATGGGCTGCTGCCCCTTCGGCCAACAGCCGTTGTAGCCGCTGTCGGTTCAGTTCTTCTGGCGTGAGGGGCTTTTCAGGAGAGTTGGCAAGGGGAGGGGATCCAAAGTCTGAAACCGGGGCCGTAGGGGGTGGGGTTGCCGCAGTCAAGGCTGTAGCAGGCAGAGAAGATTGCGCCTCGGCCAAGGTGATGGGCTCCTCATCGGCGGCAGCCATCGGTTCTGGGCTGGAAGCCCGGCGGGCCAGTTGCAGGCGCTGAGCAAGTGTTTGCGCTGACCGAAAGCGCTGGTAGCCCTCCAGAGAGAACTCCGTCCCGCCGACGCCAACAGTGGGCAGGGGGTCCAACTGGGCGAAGACGGCCTCCCCCGTCCCCAACCACAGGGAGCCGCCCCAGCAAAGAGCCAACCACTTTGCCCAAGGGCTGAAGTCAGGGGGGAAGTTGCAGGATTTCACCGTAAAAACCGCCACAGTAAAGAAAGGCCTACCCCACCGAAAATCATATTCGGCAACCAGGCAGCCAGCCAGGGATCGATGTGCTCAACTCGACCCATCGCTCGTCCCAGGCTCATCAGTACATAGTAAATAAACACCAGAACAATCGCTAGCGCCACGCCGCCGTAGCGCCCCGTTTGCCGCACCGTTTGCAGGCCCAAGGGGGCAGCCACCAAGATGGCGAAAAAGCTGGCCAAAGGAATGGCGAACTTGAGGTGGTATTCCGTCAGGCAGCGAGCCACATCGGCAGAAGGACGTTGCTCCGCTCGATATCGCTGGCACTGCTCCCACAGCTCCCCCGCCCGTTGCTCTTGGGGCACTTTTTCCGCGTACACCAGGCCCACCAGTTTGTTGACGATGTTTAACTCCATTTCTTCTACCTGGCCTTCATAGTAGGTGCGCCCCTGCTCGTCATAACGGCGGATCACCACATCTCGCAGTTGCCACGATTGGCCCACCTGCTGCGCGGTTTGAGCGGAGATCACCTGCGGATAGCGCAGGTGGCCGGTCTCAGCTTTGCGATCCAGGATCAACAAATCCTGCATCAAGCCGGTCTTCGGGTCAATCGATCCGACATGAAACCAGAGATCATCATCCACCCGCACGATCTCTTCTGGATTAAACAAAAGAGCATCTTGAGCCAAGATGAGGTTCTTGTTCAGGATTTTCACCTTTTGGTTGGTTTCCGGCACAATCACTTCATTGGTCAACAGCGCCAAGCCGCTGATCAGCAGGCCAATACAGAGCACGGGGATAAACACCTTGCGGTAAGGGATCCCGGCAGCACGCAGGGCGGTGATCTCGCTGTCGGCTCCCATTTTGCCCAGGGTGAGCAAGGTGGCAAAGAGGCCGGCAATGGGAAAGGTGACCACCAAAATGGCGGGCAAATTGAGGAGGAGA
This sequence comes from Synechococcus sp. R55.2, assembly GCF_047462075.1. Classification (NCBI taxonomy): domain Bacteria; kingdom Bacillati; phylum Cyanobacteriota; class Cyanophyceae; order Synechococcales; family Synechococcaceae; genus Synechococcus; species Synechococcus sp. R55.2. The sequence goes on along the minus strand of NZ_JANSIH010000150.1, from coordinate 6,488 downwards.
ATGTGCAAAATGGTCAGGGGAGGGGCGCCCTTTTTCACCAGCAGATCGGCGTAGATAAAGAGCTGGTTGCCCAGCATCAGCACCGTCCCCCCGGCCACTCCCAGAAAGAAGGGGCGAATCATCTCTTTGAAGAGATAAAACTCCAAAAAGGCAGCCCCCAATTTCAGGGATCCCCAAAAGCTGCCCGCTTGAGCAGGGGTTCTGCGCAGTTTGCCCTCGGCGAGTGGAGCCGTCATGACATCACCTCGGATCACAACCTCAGCCAAACCTGGACGATCAAAAACCACAGATGGCTCCCCGAGGGGGGATCCCATCAGAGGGCGTCGGTGATGCGAAACTGAAACATGCCCTGCTGTTGCCCGTCCCCTTCGACGGTGTATTCATCTTGTTTTATGTTCAGGGTAACCAGCTTGCCACTGAGGCGATTGGCGCCCCGGCACATCTGATCCAGCGCGTTGCGGCCCGGCAGAGCTTGGGTGCTCTCCCCGGGAAGGCGGCCGACCTCTCCCCGATCGCAGAGCACCACAGGAGCCTGTTCGGCGCTGATTTTGAAAATTTGTTCTCGGTCAAAGTAATCGGCGCGATCCCCTTCGATGGCGCGGTTGGCCTGCACAATAACCACATTGCCAAAGAAGCGGGCATCGCCGCTGGCTTGGTCGATCTCCACCCGGTCGGCGTAGATCACCGTCGGCTGATCCACATCCGCCTGGGTCTCTGAGTTTTGCAAGCGCCGCGCCAGCCACTCCCCTTCGATCTGCTCGATCACCACCTCTCCCCGCAGCTCCACTTTCTCAGGGGTGATGGTGGCCTGGTTGGCCTTGGCCCTGCGCCCCCGCTGGATGAACTGGACGGCATCGCTAAACTCGGAAGTACCGGTGCGGGAGTTGTAAACCAGGCGGGCAGCCCGCACTTCGGTTTCGGCTTGGCGCAGTTCTTCCGTCAGGGATCCCCCGCCGGGCGTGGGGGTAGAGGCAGCCATCTGCCGGTAAAGGACGTTCTCTTCAAAGAAGAAGATCTTGTCGCGGTGGTTGCCCTCTAGGCGGGCTGAGGTGAGCACCCGTCCGGGCTCTTCCAGGGTGACCCCTCCGGTCAACAAACTTTGGGATTCGCGGCGGCGGTAGGTGCCCTGGGCCGACCGGATGATGGTTTCCCCCTGCTGGATCTCCAGGTTGCCTTCCCCTTGGGCAATTTGCGTGTTGCGGTCGTAGGTGAGGCGGTCGGCAATGATGGTGACTTCTTGATCCTGTTGGTCTGGGGTCGCCTCCGGGCCGGGGGAAGCCTGGGCCAAGCGCAGATCGGCCAACAAGGGATCCCGGCTGCTGTCGCCGGCCACCTCCTGTAACACCACGCCGCCGGAGAGAATGCTTTGGGCCTGTTGCCGCAGGTAGGTGCCCTGGGGAGCGCGAATTTCGATGCCACGTTCGCGAATGCGCAGGTTCCCTTTCCCCTGAGCCACTTGTTGGGTGCGGTCGTAGGTGATCTGGTCGGCGGTGATGGTGATGGAAGCGGGATCCGCTGCAGCACTGGCCACCCACTGGGAAGCGCTGGCGGGATCGGTCGGGGGGGCGGCTGCCGGGCTGTCGGTGCGCAGCACCACCAGCTTGCCCTGCTGAGCGCTGAGAAGGGCAAATTGAAAGTTAAACGAGCCAGAGCGGCCCTGCAACACCATTTCCCGGCCTTTGAGGGTGAACTCCGCGGGCACCTCGATGCGTTCTTCGGGGGTGACTCTCAGGGCGCTGGTCAAGAGCAGGCTGCCGTCGCCGCTCCTCACCTCCACCTCCTCATCCAAATACAGCTCATCGGCGGTGGCATTGTAGCGGGCTCGCTTGGCCCGCCAAGTCATCTGCTCGCTGCTATCAAAAAAGGGATCCGGCACCCCTTCCTGTCGGTCGGCGCTTTCTCCGTAGAAGTAGCCGTGCGCCCCCTGCTCAAATACCTGTTGCCCGGCTGCCAGATCCACCTGCTCGGCAATCAACCGCCAACGCTGATGGCCTCCCCGACGACCCAAGATGTCTACCCTGCGGCTGACCGAGAGGGGCTGATCGGGGGAAGGAGACTCCACCTTCACTTCCTCGATGTCGATCGACAAGGCCCAGCCCACCAAAGCAGCCAAGATGCTGCTCCCCAACAGCGCCACTCCCAGGTTGGAATTGAAGAATCGCCCCATCCTATTCTTGCTGCCGCCTCACCTCGACCCGAACCGATGACTCACCTCAGAGGCCATGCTCTGACCTAGCGCACTAGGCTGTAGCTTATCTCATTTTGCCGGCTGCACCGGAGGGATCCCGCGCACACCTAGCCTTAAGCCGACTTTTCAGCCTTCAGCCATAGCGGCTGAGGATGAACCCTAGCCCCAGAAACAGCCCCAGCCAAAAGTGGAGGCCGACGGCAATGAACTTGGAATGGCTAATCCGCTGCGGCTGGTCATGGTAAGCCCCCAGCAGGCGGGAGAGCCGCACCGCAAACGGGATCCCCGCCAAACTCAGCAGGGTCCAAGCCGGAAAGATCCCCAGCCCCACAAACAGCAGCATCAGGCCAAAAAGGCTGCCGCAGAGCCAGGGGATGAGGCGAGCCGAGCGCAAAGTCCCCAGGCGGGCCACCGGCGAGCGCTTGCCGCAGGCTAGGTCATCCTGCACTTGATGGAAATGGGAACAAAACAAGATCAAGCTGGTCGCCATCCCCACCACCAGTGAGGCTGCCAACCCCGGCAGCGACCAGGTCTGGCTTTGGCTGTAGTGGGCAGCCGAGACCGCCAGCGGCCCAAAGCTGAAAAAGCAGAGGATCTCCCCCAGGCCCTGGTAGCCCAGGCGCAGGGGCGGCCCTTGGTAGGCATAGCCCAGCCCACAGGCCACCAGCACCAACAGCAGCACCGTGGGATCCGATTGCCGCCAGCTCAGCCACAGGATCCCCAGCAGACCCAGGGCCAAAAAGGCATTCCCCACCCAAAACACCTGCCCCGGCTTGCCCGTCAGGTTAACCAGGGAGTGGAGTTTGTTTTTGTCCACCCCTGTCTGGGCATCGAACACGTCGTTGCTGATGTTGACCCAGGCCAAGATGCAGATGGCAGCTCCCCAAAACACCCCCAAAACCCCCAAATCCAGTACCCCTGACTGGGCATAGGCAATGGCGGATCCCACCCAGATGGGCATGATCGCCACGCTGTACATGGGGGGCTTAAGGGCAGCCATCCACAATTGCCGGCGAGAGCGGCTGCTCCATGCGGCCTCTGCTGCTGGCTGCACTTGGCTGACATCTGGATGCATGCGAATTCTCCTTGGGGAGCAAGCCTGCTCTGGGGCCTGTCTCTGGATCTGTCTACAACCATCTGCTCTGTAGGGTAGAGCGCCTGAGAAAGCATCCCCCAGGATGCTAAGAAACTTTGCAGTCCGTGAAGAAGCTCCTCAGATCTGGCCCCCAGAAGCTCAGGCTGCCGGCCCTTCTCCTAATCTCTTATCCTAAAGTCATCTTCTGCCGGTCTCCATCGACAGGTGTCCTGTTTTCGGCCAAGGTGGGATCGTCTTCTTTTTCTTGCGCATGACCTCTTCTCTTTCCCCTTGGAATGCCCACGGTACGCTTGAGTGCCTGGAGTGGCCGAGAGCATGGCCGCCGACTCGCACTTCTACCTGGACGGACGAGGCGAGGGATCGGCGCCACTGGGATCCCTTCCTAACCGCCTGCCAACAGATGGCGCGGGCGCGGGGCGTGCCCCAAATCCTCAGCTTGTCCCAGCCCATCCCAGAGCTGGATCCGCTGGCGGTGCTGGCCCAGAAGCTGGGTTCTCTCCCCACGAACCGATTCCCGAGCTACTGTTATTTCTCCCACAAGGCCCGCGGGGAAAGGGTGCGGGTGCTGGGGTGGGGATCCCTGCGGCGGGTCGATCTCTCGGGAGAAGGGGGCTTGCAGGCGGCGCGGATTTTTGTGGAAGAGCTGCAGCCCCATGTCCATACCGCTTGCGTCGGCAGAATGGAGCCCTCTGAGGTGGGGGGATCCCCAGGCAGCCGGCAGGAACGCCCTCTGTGTTTCTGTCGCCTCAGTTTCAGCCCCAGGAGCAAAGGGGGGGCAGCGCTGGTGCTGCCACGTTGGCAACTGTTGCAGGTGCCAGACTCCTGGGGATCCCTGACGGTAGCGCGGCTCAATCTGGAAATTGCTCCCGAAAGTGACCTAGCAGCTTTGGCCGGGCAGATCACCGCCTTTTTTGCCCAAATGGAGCGCCTTTCTCGATCCCCCTTGCCCTTGTGGGAATTGCAAGCTCCCGTGCCGGTGGAGGTGGAGGAAGCTGCCCTCTTGGGGCGCATCCAAAAAGCCCTGCAGGCGATTCGGGCGGGATTCTTAGAAAAGGTGGTGCTGGCAGAGGCTGTGGATCTGCACTTGCCTGCCTCGCCATCGATCCCGCCTCTGCTGGCTTATCTGGAAAAGCATCATCCCGATTGCAGCATCTTTGCCTTCGCCGCTCGCGCTACTCGGACGGAGTCCCTGGGGGCAGACAGGCGGGGGAGTTCGCCGGCCAGTCCTCTCCCTCTGACCCAAGAGGGGATCTCTCCCCAGGTTTTCTTGGGGGCCACTCCGGAGCGCCTGCTCTCTGTGTGGCAAGGTCGGGCACAGATCGATGCCTTAGCCGGCTCTGCAGCCCGTGGAGCCACCAGCCACCAGGATCAGGTGCTGGCCGAGAGGTTGCTTTGCAGCGCCAAAGACCGCCGAGAACATGAGTGGGTGGTGCGCTCGATCCAGGAGGCTCTGGGTCGGTTGGGGATGGATCCCTGCATTTCCCCTCAGCCTCGGCTGCTCCGTTTGGCCAACATCCAGCATCTGCAAACTTTGATCGAGGCCGAGCTCCCCGCCGATGTGCATCTGTTCGACCTGCTGGCCCAGCTCCACCCGACGGCGGCAGTGGGAGGGTATCCCCAGCAGGCGGCGCTGCAGTGGCTGGAGCGGTTGGAACCCTTTGATCGCTCTAGCTATGCTGCTCCTTTGGGCTGGGTAGATTTACAGGGCAATGGCGAGTTTGTGGTGGGGATCCGCTCCGCCCTGATTCGGGGGGATCGAGCCCGTCTGTATGCCGGTGCCGGGATTGTGGCCGACTCCAACCCAGAGCAGGAGCTGGCCGAGATTCGTCTGAAGCTGCGCTCTCTGGTGCAGGCTCTGGCCCTACGCCCTGCGGCTCTCCCGCTCCCAAGCCTCTGAGAGAGGGGATCGAGAGGGTGTTTCTGCCGCCACTGCGCGAGGTTGATACGAACCGCTCCACGAACCGCTACAGTGAGAAAGCTGGTCTTTAGATTGGCCTCGGTGTTCTCTGCGGCATGGCGACCCTAAATCCCACCCATCCCCCTCGTATGGCCGGATCCCGCGCGCAAGTGGGGCTTTGGCCCGGCCTGATCCAGCACTATCGGGAATGGCTCCCCGTCAGCGCCAGCACACCTGTGGTCACGCTACATGAGGGCAACACGCCTCTGGTGCCTTCCCCGGCTTTGAGCCAACGGCTGGGGCGAGACTGCCAAGTTTACCTGAAGCTGGAGGGCCTCAACCCCACCGGTAGTTTTAAGGATCGGGGTATGACGATGGCGGTGTCCAAGGCCAAAGAGGCCGGAGCAGAGGCCGTGATCTGCGCCAGTACCGGCAACACCTCGGCGGCTGCCGCTGCCTTTGCAGCCAAAGGGGGTCTGCGGGCCTATGTGCTGATCCCAGATGGCTATGTGGCCAAGGGCAAACTGGCCCAAACCCTGATGTATGGGGCGGAGATCATCGCCATTCAGGGCAACTTCGACCAAGCGCTGGCCATGGTGCGGCAACTGGCGGAAACCTACCCAGTGGCTTTGGTGAACTCGGTTAACCGCTTCCGCTTAGAAGGGCAAAAAACCGCCGCCTTCGAGGTGGTGGATGCTTTGGGGGATGCCCCCGATTGGCTCTGTATCCCGGTGGGCAACGCGGGCAACATCACCGCCTACTGGATGGGGTTTTGCCAGTATCGCCAGCAGGGCAAGGCTACCCGTCGCCCTCGTCTCTACGGCTTCGAGGCTGCCGGTGCTGCTCCCATGGTGTTAAACCGGGTGGTGGAACACCCAGAGACGGTGGCCACAGCCATTCGCATCGGCAACCCTGCCAGTTGGGTGAAGGCCAAGGCGGCAGTGCAGGTGAGCGGCGGCCAGGTGGATAGCGTCACCGATGAGGAAATTCTGGCGGCCTATCGTCTCCTGGCCGCAGAGGAAGGGATCTTTTGCGAGCCGGCCAGTGCAGCCTCGGTGGCAGGATTGCTGAAATGGCGAGAGCAGGTGCCTGCCGGGGCACAGGTGGTGTGTGTGCTGACGGGCCATGGCCTCAAGGATCCCGACACGGCTACCCACCAGGGATCCACCCCCATCCACACCGGCGTTGTCCCTGAGCTGTCCGCTGTTGCTCGTCTGATGGGTTTCTAGCAGAAACCGCCCGCTGGTTAGGGTCAGCTAGAAATCGCAGGAGCCCCGCACTGTACCCGTAGGGTCAGTGTCGGGAGG
>NZ_JANSIH010000149.1:0-878 GCF_047462075.1 Synechococcus sp. R55.2 | reverse complement strand
CGCCGGGCCGCTTGCAGAACGATGTTGCGCTGGGAAGGGCTGAGGCTGTTGTCGATGAATTCAATCTCGATGTTGAAGCCGCCAGCAGAGGGAGTGGGCGAAGCCGTGGGAGAAGGAGTGGGTGCCGGGGCAACCAGAGCAGTCCTAAGCTGGAAAGCACCCGTAGCACCAGGGTCGTAACTGCTAACCCGCACCAAGTAGTTGATTCCAGCTTGCACAACCAAGTCGAGCTGGGAATTCGTACTCCCCCCAAAGTCGTCGTTTTCGGCAATCACCTCGCCGGTAGCCTGGTTAACGATGAAAAGGTAAGTATCGAAGTCGATACTGGAAAGCTGGATCCGCACCGTTTGCCCCGCAGGCGCGCTGAGCAGGAAATCCTGAATGAAGTGAGTAGGACGACGGGGATCCCGAGGGCTACTGGTGGTCAAGCGCCCTGTAACCGCCTGCGGCACCCCCAGGGTGGGGATCCCAGGTGGTGACGGCGAAGGCGAGGCGGTTGGAAGCCCTGTGGGCGGAACAAATCCCGGCCCTGGCAATCTGGCCGCTTGTTCAGGCGTAAGGTTGAGGGGAGGTTGCAGCCGCAAAACGGTGTTGACGAAGGTGTTGATGCGGTTGGCATCGCGGGTCTGCAAGGTGGCAACGGCAAACAAAATGGCGGCATCCCGCACGGTGCCTGGTGTGCCATCCCCATCAAAATCGGAGATGGCCACCGGATTGGGGTCGGCCGTGGTCACCTCAGCTAGGGTGAGAGGATGCTGCACCCGCAAAACGGTGTTGACAAAGCTGACAATCTGGCTGGGCTGGGTGATCCCGCTGGCAATGGCAAAGGCAATGGCGGCATCGCGGATGGTTACCGATTGCGGGTTGCCGTCGTAGTA
>NZ_JANSIH010000148.1:0-878 GCF_047462075.1 Synechococcus sp. R55.2 | reverse complement strand
CCGGTTTATAATCCGGCAACGATGGAAACCAATGTTCCTGGCTTATATCTAGCTGGTACGGTTGCTGCCGGTATTCAGCAACGTTATACCCTCTTTATCGAGAACTGTCACGAACACGCTGGCAAAATTACGCAGGCTATTACCGGACGTTGGCCAGCACGTTTAGGTGATGTAACGAGCCGTAATTACCAGCTTAGCTTCGAGCAGATTGCGGCGAACTGAGTCTTCGGATGCACAGAGCTTTTCAATAGCCGATAGAGGTGGTGCGAGGTGTGAGAAGTGGCGCGATTCCCAACCGCCCCATGCCGCGTCGTTACCGAACATACCTGTCCGTACCCGTAGGTCACCATCCTCCCCTGCTTCGGGAGGAGACTGGGGGAAGGTGAGGAGGGCATGCCTCTCCTTTCCTTGCCCTCGGTGGGAGCAGAGGAGACAGTCTCTACCAGAGATCTCTTGCCAGAATCGATGATTTTGCAGTATAGTATGGGCGTGCGGGGCTGTAGCTCAATGGATAGAGCACCGACCTTCTAAGTCGATGGTTGCGCGTTCGAGTCGCGCCAGCCCCGCCACTTTAACCAGTATGTTCGCTCGTGCAGCTAACAGAACCTAGCTGGCTTAGTGTCAGAGGTTGAGGCAGGCTGTTCGTATAACCGCAGCGTGCGCGGAATGAAGATATGCGCATCCGCTTGCGCTCAATCTTGCGTCTCTCCCTCAATATCGAGCAGAGTACGTTCAAACACTCTCGAAACGATAATCCCCACTTCCTACCTCATTCCCAGGCAACAACAGCACCATTGGCAAGCACTGCCAACAACTCGCGTAGCGTTATTCCTTGCAACGTTGGATGTCGTAACGAACGATCTCCATAGATCGTATAG
>NZ_JANSIH010000147.1:0-878 GCF_047462075.1 Synechococcus sp. R55.2 | reverse complement strand
CTCGGTAGGGCATGGGCACGTTGGGCAGGAAGCTGAACTGGCCGGATTCGAGGGCAAAGAGGCTGTAGAGGCCGGTTTGCAGTTGATGGCGGAAGAGCTTGGCCAGGGCTGCTGGGGTAATCAACCCTTGCCGCTGCAAGCAACGTCCCAAGGGCTCCTCCAAGCCGCAAAAGGAAGCCAGCTTCTCGACCACCCGCTCGCTCACCAAGCCGGAATGGGCCAGCAAGCTCTCCAGGCGGTGCTCTTTTTGAGGTGGCAAGGCAGCGATGACCCGACCCTGATAAAACCAGATCCTGTAGATGCCGCCGGGCGCCCAGATACAGAGCTGTCCTGTTTTGCTGCCTCTCTCGATCAGCTGCAACAGATCGGGCAAGGAAAATTCTTGGAGGTCTCCAACTATGGCCATAAGTTTTTTCGAGCCTCTGATTCAGTGGGATAAGTGGAAATCAATGCCTTAGTAACATTTCAGACATCCCCATTCTTGTACATGTACTCTCGGACAACAACCGTGTATCAACGGCTGTGTTCTTTGTAGCTAGGTACTCTGCGCGCCAGCAGTTACACTTACTATCCGGGAAAATCTATCAAGGAATACAATTAGGCAGCACTCGGAAGCCCTTCACAGAAGAGTTCTAGTTTCCTTTGTTTCAGCTTTGTGTTGGATCATGTCGCTTCGTAAGATAGAACTCCTATTTTTGCTTTCTCTGTGAGCGGAAGTTAGAGAAAAGTTATAGACCCTTCCAAGTTCTTTACAAAGCCAGAAGATTGTTTTTTTCCGTTAGGTTTACCTCACTTTTCGCGCATGCCCTTGAGGAGGGTGGCTAATCGACTGACCAGAGAAGGCTTGACGGGGCCGCCCTCATCCTGGAGACCAGGCA
>NZ_JANSIH010000146.1:0-7075 GCF_047462075.1 Synechococcus sp. R55.2 | reverse complement strand
CTGCTGGCGTTGGGCTTTCTCGGCGCGGCGCGCTTGTGGCGGGGGTAAACCCACCGTGCGCCTGACATCCCTCAGTTGCCAGAGCCGCGTGCAATCGTGATTTTCAAGGCTCCCGTTTCGTAATGGAGTTGCCCGCCCAGCGCCGTGACCACTTTTACAATTCGCTGAGCCAAGCGGAATTCCTGCCAATCCTGTTTCACAAGATTCTGTGCCGACCCGACTTGTGTACGAGGTACACGCTACCTGCGGGCATCCCTTCCGCAAGTGCTACAAGCCGCTCGATCTGCCCAACCAGCCACTTCGCCCGCTCCCATCGGTTCAGGTGATCCCAGAAACGCCCCAGCAGGATGACTCGCGCCCCTATCGCCTTCAACGCCTCCACAGTGTAGCCGCGCGTCTGTTCGTTCCTGTCGCCCGTGATAATCACAAAATCGTTCAGGGTCGCTTGCGCCATCCACTGGCGGTCGGGCAACCCACTCCAGCCGCGCTGGTTGATGTGCGCCATCGCTGCAAGCCTCGACTCGCGATTGACGAACTCCACCAAACGCTGCGAAATATTCTCATCGAACAGAATCTTTACGCGCTCAGACGCCATTCGCCTTCATAACGAATCGCTGCAGAGACCACCGATTCGGGCGCCTCGAAATAGTCGGCGACCGATTGCAGGTCTTTTTCGCGCTGCCACAGGGCGTAAATCACGCGCGTTGGGATGGCGCGCTCCGAAACCACTGGTTCGCCCCCGCGAATGCGCCGATCCAAGTAAATCTGTCTCTCATATCCGGGCGGGTAGTAGCGCGTAGCAAGGTCGCCGTCAAACTCAATCTGCTGGGCGAACTGCTCGGCGAAGTCCGCCACCAACTGCCCAATATCGGGGCGCTTCAACAAGCCCTTCGCCTCACGCACCAGCAGTTTGCGCCCTTCGACCAGTACCTGCTTGCACGAGAAGGGGAACTCGCCTACCTCGCGCGACAACGCCTCGGCGGTCTTGCGAATATGCTGCAGCGAGACGCCCAGCGCGACGAACTCGCGCACGAAAAACAGTTCGATCAGCTCTGGGAAGGTCAGCACGCCCCGACGATGTTCACGCGCATGCAGCACAGGTGCGGAGAAAGCTTCGCCTGCACGACGCGAGTAAAAGTAGCCATCTGCCCAACGCGCCAGCCGCTGCCGCGAGACGCCCAGCAACCGCGCCGCCTCCGCATAGGAGTAAACGCCGTCCTCCAGCCACGATGCCGTCGCCATCACATCGCCTCCATCTGTAGGATACCTAACTCACCTCAATCTCCCCTGTCCACATGCCTTCGCCGCCTTGATTGACAGTAAACTCAAAACTCCAACTTCAGTTGCTCCACATGCGGCAACCGTATAGCGATTTCCGTAATCACCGCGCCTGAATTCAGCAACCGCTTGTCCAGAGTCCAGAGTTCGTCGCATTTGCTGAGTATCCCTGACGCAAGGTGGAGCGCGTCGGGAGTCTTGGGTGTGTGGACGCCCGCCTGACGACAGCGTGAGCGAAGGTCTCGCGCTAACTCATGCACAGCGGTCACGGTCTCCACCAACTCAAAATTGGGGTGCTTTCGCAACTCCCGAAGGAATTGCTGCGCGCTCGGTTCCAACAGCTCGGTAATCAGTATACTGCATGAAACAATCTCCACCCGACCTACCAACATCTCGTTATAGGTCGCATCCAGCGCGTGGACGAGAGTTGGGTCTTCAGAAGGCTTCCGCTCGAGGAGCGCAACAAAACAGCAGGTATCCCAGTAGAAACGGGTTCGTCCCTTACGCGCTCGCCTCATCCGCTTGTCTCAGCTGGTCTACATACTCGACGATGCTCATCCCGTTGGGCACGATATCCATCGAGTGAACCGCCTGCCGCAGATACTCGATGTTCGGCTCTACAGGCTTCGGCGTTTCCAAAATGTGCAGCTGCAACGGATAGATGCCCACAGGTCCGTAGACAGCGCTTCCCTTGACTTCGACAAGGCACTGCCGCCTAAGCGCGTCGGCGACCTCGTGCAGCATGGATTCCTCGAAAGTGCAGCGCACGCGCTGGTGCGGCGGCAATTTGGTATACAGGGAGCAACTGTAGGGCTTCCTGTGAATATTGATGCTCTCGATGGTACCCATCAGCGAAACCTCATACGCCGTTGTGCGAATGACCGCCTCTTCGAACTGCTCGCGGGTGGCAGCATCGATACGCACCCACTGATTGCCGTACCCATAGTCAATCGGCGTGTCTGGGTTGGGCGACTTGATGAGGTCGCGATATTCACTAAGTAGCTCGCTGCTCATCGTGGGACGGAACCGCAAATGTGCAAGATCCCTGATGTCTTCTGCGAACTGCGACAATATCTGCGGGGGCGTCTCCGTCGCAGCGGCAGGCGCAACGCCCAGAGTCAGGCTGCCCGTGGCGGCTTCCACCACCTCGAAACGCGGGCGAACAGACTGCTCCGCCAACTCGTTGCAGAGCGTCACCAACACCTTGCGCAAGTGTTCCAAAACCTCTTGCACCTCGCGCACATCGGCGTGCTGTCCCGCCTCGCCAATACGCACCCGCAACATTTCCATCTCATTTTATTTTACCTCCACCTCCCCCACCCACATGCCTTCGCCGCCTTTGTCGTCTTGCACCTTGCAGGCAATCGTGAACTTGCCCGCGCGGGGAAACTTGTAGACCACAGGCGCGGACGCCTTCGAAAGCGCGTACCCCTGCGTGCTGCGAAACTGACGCCCATCGTAGTCGAAGTCCCACTGCACATTGATAATCCTCGCGCCGGGGTTGACCACCACCGTGTCGCTCACATCGAAGCGGTAGGTGAGCGACGCGACGCGCTCGTAGCCCACCTCCACACGCGGCGGCTGAATAAAAGTCAGGAAGTTCTCGTAGTCGGCGTGGTTGGTGCTGAGCGACGCCACATGCTGGCGAAAGCGCGGCGAATCGATGCGTATCAGCTCCAGCCGAATGAAGTTCACATCGACGCCCGCGCGCTGACGCAACTGCTCGGCAGCCTCGCGCGCCTCGGGCGTGAACGCCCAGCCCAGCATAATCCCCTCGCGCAGGTCGGACTGCTGGTAGCGGATCGAGCGGCGGACGGCGTTCGCGAAGGCGACCACATCCGTGTGGCTCACCTCGTAGCGCGCGTCGGGCGGACAGACCCACACAGGCACGCTGCCCTTGTAGCCGTGAATGTGTGGCTCGTTGGGGTCGGTGTTCGGCGTCGCGCCGAAACAGCGCAAGATGAAGGCGCGGAACGCGCACTCAGGCATCTGCGACAGCCGCCGCGCCTCGTACACGCCCCAATACTCCACCGTGAAGTCGGGGATGGCGAGATCCATCTGCAGCTGCTGTGCGCCGCGAATCAGGCGATCTGCTGTCACCGCTACTGCCACGCGCGACTGGTCGCACGCAATCCACCGCCGCCCCAACCGCTGCGCCACCGCAGGCGTCGTCCCACCCCCACAGAAAAAGTCCGCCACCACATCGCCCTCCTGCGTCGACGCCTTGATGATACGCTCCACCAACGCCTCAGGCTTCTGAGTCGGGTAGCCGATACGCTCTTTGGCTACGGGATTGATGAAAGGGATTTCCCATACATCAGGCGCATATAGTGTTCTCTGCTCCGCATACACAATTTTGTCCCATTCCTCTGGCTTCACACGCCCTGCTTGAACAGCCTGTGTAAAAGCCTCGCGGTCGTATACTATTAACTGCCTTATCCTTTTGCCTCCCGACTCAACCGTGTTAGAGTTCCAACCTTTCTGCTTTCTTTCCTGCAGATACTCTCTGACTGGTATCTCAACCTTGTTAAAAAGGTATCTGTCCGACTTGCTGTAGAAGAGTATTACATCGTGCATTCGTTGAAAATTCGATTGCACATTAGTCCATCGTCTGTAGAACCACACTATCTCATTCCTAAAATTCTCATACCCGAAAATCTTATCCATCTCCACTTTGATGTAGTGGCTGGCGTGCCAGTCGCAGTGGACATAGATGCTGCCCGTCTTTTTCAGCAGCCGTTTCATCTCGTACAGGCGGGCGTTGAGCCAAATCAGGTAGCCTGGCATCCCGCCTTCCCAAATGTCGGTGAACGAGCGCACCTCGTTCTGGTCGCCGAAGATGATGTTGTATTGCCTGCCCGAGAAGAAGGGCGGGTCGATGTAAATCAGATCGATGCTCTCGCTGGGTAGTTGGCGCATCACATGCAGGTTGTCGCCCCAGATGAGTCGGTTCGCGGGCAGGTCGGGGTGTCCGAACGAGACGCGCTCCACGATTTGGAACGGCAGGCTGACGCGCGGGAAGAGTTTGTAGAAGCCCTTGCGCTTGTCCCAGCCGAGCGGCTCTTTTTCGACGGGGATTGTGCCGAACCGCACGGGCGGTCGCCAGAACTCTTCCTGCTGGGGCAGGGCTTCGACGCGCTCCTCGTCGTCGGTGGGCGGGATGTACGCCTCCATCGGTTCGCGGCTCACTTCGCGCTCACTCATAGCACCACTATTCGCTAAGGCAGGCGGAATTCCTGCCATCCCACCGCGACGCTTCAGGTACAATTTCTGTCATGCACGACGAGAGCCGCCATCCCGCTACGGAAGAGAACCAACTGGTGCAGATTCGCAAGGAGAAACTCCAGCAGCTGCGGGCGCAGGGGCTGGATCCCTTCGCTGTTGAACGCTACGCGACCACGCACACCCTGCAGCAAGTCCACGACGGCTACGAGACGCTGCAGGGGCAAACGGTCGCCGTCGCAGGGCGCATCGTCGCCATCCGCAAAATGGGCAAGGCGACCTTCGCGCACCTGATGGACAGCACGGGCAAACTGCAAATCTACCTCAAAGCCGACGAGCAGGGCGAGCGCTACGAACTGATTGACCTGTGGGACTTGGGCGACTACCTCGGCGTGGAAGGCTTCGTGTTCCAGACGCGCACAGGCGAGATCACCGTGCATGTGCAGCAGTTCACCCTGCTGGCGAAAGCCATCCGCCCCGTGCCGTTCCCCAAAGAGAAGGGCGAGCAACGCTGGTACGAGCTGCACGATGTCGAGCAGCGCTACCGCCAGCGGTACTTAGACCTGCTGGTGAACCCCGACTCGCGCGAGCGGTTGCTGGCGCGTTGCGCAATGATTCGCGAAATCCGCCGTTTTCTGGACGCGCGCGGCTTTTTGGAGGTGGAGACGCCGATCCTGCAGCCGTTGGCAGGCGGCGCGGCGGCGCGCCCGTTTATCACGCACCACAACGCGCTGGATCGCGAGTTCCAACTGCGCATCGCGCTGGAGCTGCACCTCAAACGCCTGCTGATCGGCGGCATCGACCGCGTGTACGAAATCGGGCGCGTGTTCCGCAACGAGGGCATCTCCACCCGCCACAACCCCGAATTCACGATGCTGGAACTGTACCAAGCCTACGCCAACCTCGAAGACATCATGGCGCTGGTGGAAGACCTGTTCCGCCATGTCGCCGAGCAGGTGTTCGGCAGGACGGTGTTCGAGATGCACGGCGTGCAGGTGGACTTCAGCCAGCCGTGGCGGCGCGTGCGCCTGATGGACGCGATTCGCGAGCATACGGGGCTGACCGAAGCCGACTTCGAGACGCTGGAGCGCGCCGTCCAAGCCGCCGAGAAACTCGGCATTCATGTGGAGCGCAAGGACACCGTCGGCGGAATCATCGAGAAGGTGCTGGAAAAGTGCGTCGCGGAGCATCTGCAGCAGCCGACCTTCATATACGGCTTCCCGCTGGACACCTCGCCGCTGGCGAAGCGCGAACCCGACAACCCGCGCTTCACACGCCGCTTCGAAGGCTACATCTTCGGCAAGGAAGTCGCCAACGCCTTCTCGGAGCTGAACGACCCGCTGGAGCAGCGCGCCCGCTTCGAGCAGCAACTCGCGTTGCGTCAGGCAGGCGACGAGGAGGCGCACCCGTTCGACGAGGACTTCCTGCTGGCGATGGAGTACGGCATGCCCCCCGCAGGCGGGCTGGGCATCGGGATTGATCGCATGGCGATGCTGCTGACGGGCGCGGAGTCGATTCGCGAGGTCATCTTCTTCCCGCAGATGCGCGAGGGGTAGGACGATGTACGCGGCGACGCTGGCGGTAGTGGCGGACTGGGCGCGTGCGCTGGAGTTGCCCGTCGCCTTGTTGCAGCCGCGCAGCGCGGACGCGCACGAGACGCCGCTGAATGTGCGCATGGTGCGTCTGGCGTTGGGGGCGCGCGCAGTGATTGCTGTCGGCGGCGGGCTGGAGGGCTACCTGCCCGCGCTGCAACGCGCCACACAGGGCAAAACGCCCATCCGCACGCTACTCGATCACCTGCGCCCCGCGCCTGACGACCTACATATTTGGCTGGACTTGGGCTACGCGCGGCAGAGTTGCGAACAAATCCTGCGCTGGGCGGCGCAGGACGGGCTACTGGGGCTGGCGCAGCGTCAGGCGTGGCGCAGAACCGAGCTGCTGTTTCGGCAGTTGGCAGTGCGCATGCGTGAGGCGCGCACGACGCTGCAGGGCAAGGCGTACCTCGCGGTTCACGACGCCTACCGACCCCTCACGCAGCAGCTGGGCATGCGTTCGCTGGGCAGCCTGCAGCCCGACCATGAACGCCCACCCAGCCTGCAGGCGTTTCGCGACGCGCTGGCGCGGGCGCGTCGGGCGCGTGTGGCGATGGTGCTGTGCGCCGACGAGTCGCCGCTGGGCGCAACCGCCGCGCGCCTGCTCCAAGTCCCGCTGGTGCTTGCCGACACGCTGGAGATGCCCGACCCCCAGCGCGACTACTTCACGCGCATGGTGGGACTGATTGACGCGCTGCAGCGGGCAATCTGATACCAACCGCGTGTGCAGAGTTTATGATTGCCCCCCTGACAAGGGTACATCGGTTCGACACGGAGTCGCTGCGGCAGACAGGCGCGCCGTATTGCCCTCACCCCCTGTGTCCCCCCTGATAAGGGTACACCGCTTGGGTTTGCTGGGTGCGAAGCGCTCGCGTTTTTTTGCCCTCATCCCCAGCCCCTCTCCCACGGGGTGGGTGATGGGTGGGCCGCCAGGAGCCCTGTTTGGGGTGCTGAAGGGGCGCTTGCACACAGGCGGAAGCGCC
>NZ_JANSIH010000145.1:0-7095 GCF_047462075.1 Synechococcus sp. R55.2 | reverse complement strand
CTGCGCACGCCCTACAGAAAGGTGGTGAACGGCAAGGCGACGGACGAGGTGCTCTACCTGCCCGCCGACGAGGATGAGAGCGCGTACATCGCGCCTGCCGACACCCCGCTCGGCGAAGACGGCGCGCTGCCCGAAACGGTGCAGGTGCGCTGGCGCGACGAGTACCCCATCGTGCCGCGCGAGCAGGTGCAATACATGGATGTCGACCCCGCGCAGGTGTTCTCTACCTCGGCAACGATGATTGCGTTTTTGGAACACGACGACGCGGGACGCGCGCTGATGGGCTCCAACATGCAGCGTCAGGGCGTGCCACTCATCAACCCTGAAGCGCCGCTGGTGCATACGGGAATCGAACGATACGCCGCTAAATACGCACAGAGCCTGATCACCGCGCGCGCTGATGGGCGAGTCAAGTATGTCTCGGCAACCGAAATCCGCATCCAACGCGAGGATAACGGGCAACTGGACATCTACAAACTGCCGCACCTGGTGCAATCGAACAAGGGCACCTGCTTCAGCTTCCTGCCGAAGGTGTCGCTGGGGCAGCGCGTGCGTAAAGGCGATGTGATTGCCGACGGCGCGTCCACCGAGAACGGCGAACTCGCGCTGGGACGCAATATCTTGGTCGCGTTCCTGCCCGCAGGCGGCTACAACTACGAGGACGCCGTGTTCGTCTCGCAGCGACTGCTGTACGACGACACCTACACCAGCATCCACCTCGAAAGCCACCAGACCGACGCTACCGAGACCAAGCTGGGTCCCGAAGAGATTACCAGCGACATCCCGAATGTGGGCGAGGAGGCGCGACGCGACCTCGACGAGAACGGCATCATCCGTCTTGGCGCGGAGGTCAAACACGAAGACCTACTGGTCGGCAAAATCCAACCCAAAGGGCAGACCGAAGCGTCCACCGAGCAGAAGCTGGTGCGCATCATCTTCGGCGGCAAAGCGGAAGAGATGCGCGATGTGTCGCTGCGCCTGCCGCACGGCGAGCGTGGCTATGTGGTGCGCGTGACGCAGTTCGCACGCTTCAAGTACGAGTGCCAAAGCTGCAAGAGCCTGTTCTACCGCTCCAAGCCGATGGAGACCAAATCCTGCCCGCGTTGCAACGGCACGCTGACGCAACTGGAAGAGGACGAACTGCCGCCCAGCGTGAACCATCGCGTGCGCGTCACGGTTGCCACACGCCGACCGCTGACCGAAGGCGACAAGATGGCGGGACGGCACGGCAACAAGGGCGTCATCTCCAAAATCCAGCCCGTCGAGGACATGCCCTTCCTAATGGACGGCACGCCCATCGACATCGTGCTGAACCCGCTCGGCGTGCCCTCGCGCATGAACATCGGGCAGATTCTGGAGTTCCACTTGGGGCTGGTCGCTAAGCAGCTGGGCATACGGTTCCGCACGCCCGTGTTCCAAAGCTCGACGCCCGAAGAGATCAAGCAAGAGATGCACCACCTTGCCGACCGCCTGCGCCGCAACGCGCTGCGCATCCTACTTGACCATGAATTGAACCTGCGCGATGAGGCGGGCAACCCGATTGAGTGGGGCTATCGCGCGACCTTCGCAGACGCGCTGGATGCAGTGCGCCGTGCGATCGAGTTGGCGTCGGACGAAGCGCGCGCGCAACTGGCGCGACGGCTCGCGCTCGCCGACAAGAAGACGCCCGACGCCGCAACGCTCACTGACGCCATCCGCCAGCGCGCCATCGACCGCGCGGGCTTCGACCCCGAAACGGGCAAGGTCATCCTGCGCGATGGACGCACAGGCGAACCGTTCGGCAACCCCGTCGCCGTCGGCTACCTGTATATCCTCAAGCTGGAACACCTGGCGGAGGAGAAAATCCACGCCCGCTCGATTGGACCCTACTCGCTGGTCACGCAGCAGCCGCTGGGCGGCAAGGCGCAGTTCGGCGGGCAGCGACTGGGCGAGATGGAGGTCTGGGCGCTGGAAGCCTACGGCGCAGCGCACACCCTGCAGGAGATGCTGACCATCAAATCGGACGATGTGAACGGGCGCATCCACACCTTCGAAGCCATCATCAAAGGCGCGCCCGTGATTCAGCCCTCCGTGCCCGAATCGTTCAAGATTCTGGTCAACGAGCTGCGCGCGCTCGGTCTCAAGGTGCAAATCGTCGATGAGAACGATGTCGCGCACGACCTGCGCAGCCTCGAAGACCTCGACATGCTCGACGAACC
This sequence comes from Synechococcus sp. R55.2, assembly GCF_047462075.1. Taxonomy (NCBI): domain Bacteria; kingdom Bacillati; phylum Cyanobacteriota; class Cyanophyceae; order Synechococcales; family Synechococcaceae; genus Synechococcus; species Synechococcus sp. R55.2. The sequence continues at coordinate 4,897 of NZ_JANSIH010000145.1, read as the reverse complement.
GAAGCCCAAACCCGTGCTGGGCGACCTGCAGCCCAGCGCCGCAACGGACAGCACGCTGTGAGGTGAAGATTCTATGGCGGACATCTCGCGTATCAAGGCGCTCAAAATCGGTCTCGCCTCGCCCGACGATATTCGGGCGTGGTCGTATGGCGAAGTCAAAAAGCCCGAAACCATCAACTATCGCACCTTCAAGCCCGAACGCGACGGGCTGTTTTGTGAACGCATCTTCGGTCCCACGCGCGACTGGGAATGCTCCTGCGGACGCTACAAGCGCGTCAAAAACAAGGGCATCCGCTGCGAGCGGTGCGGCGTGGAGGTCACGCGCGCGCGCGTGCGACGCGAACGAATGGGACACATCGAACTCGCCGCGCCCGTGTGCCACCTGTGGTACCTCAAAGGGCAGCCGCCCAGCCCGCTCGGACTGCTGCTCGACATCTCGCCGCGCCAACTCGAAAAAGTTATCTACTTCACCAACTACATGGTCATCGACATCGACCGCGCGGGCATCGAGCAGAACCTCGGCGACCTGCAGCGGATGGTCGACGAAGCCAAGCGCAACTTCGACGACGAGATCGAGCGCGTGTTTCTGGAGCTGGACGCGCGGCTGGAACGCGAGCTGAAAGAGGGAGCCGACACGCTCACCGAACAGCAAATCGCGGAGCGCGTGCGGATGTACGAAAGCCGCAAAGAGAGCGAACGGCGCGAGCGCGCCCGCCTGCTGGAGGAGATGGAGAAAGCCATCGAACGGCTCGCCAAACTGCAGCGCTACGAACTGCTGGACGAGAGCAGCTGGCAGGCGATTGAGCATCTATTGATTACGGGTGCGCGCAGGCTGCAGCGCGACCTGCGCCCGCTGGTGCGCGTCGGGCAGGGCGCGGAAGCGATCCGCGAGCTGCTTCGGGAGATTGACCTCGAAAAGCTCGATCGCGAGCTGCGCGAGGAAATCAGCAAGACGCAGGGCACGCGCCGCGCCCGCGCCATCAAACGCCTGGAAATCGTCGAGGCGTTCAAAAACAGCAAGACGCGCCCCGAATGGATGATTCTGGACGCTGTGCCCGTGCTGCCGCCCGAACTGCGCCCGATGGTGCAACTCGACGGCGGGCGGTTCGCCACCAGCGACCTCAACGACCTGTATCGGCGCATCGTGAACCGCAACAACCGCCTGCGCAAAATCATGGAAATCCGCGCGCCCAAGAGCATCCTTAACTCCGAGAAGCGACTGCTCCAAGAGGCGGTGGACGCGCTCATCGACAACAGCAAGCGCTCCAAGCCCGTCACAGGCACAGGCGGACGCCCGCTCAAGTCGCTCTCCGATATGCTCAAGGGCAAGGAGGGACGCTTCCGCAAGAACCTGCTCGGCAAGCGCGTGGACTATTCGGGACGCTCGGTGATCGTGGTCGGACCGACGCTGCAACTGCACCAGTGCGGGCTGCCCAAAGAGATGGCGCTGGAGCTGTTCAAGCCGTTCGTGATGCAACGGCTGATCCGCGACCAACTCGCCAACAATGTCAAAAACGCCAAGAACGCCATCGACCGTCAGCTGCCCGAAGTGTGGAAGGCGCTGGAGTCGGTCATCAAGGAGCATCCCGTGCTGCTGAACCGCGCGCCGACGCTGCACCGCTTGGGCATTCAGGCGTTCGAGCCTGTGCTGGTGGAGGGCAAGGCGATTCAGCTCCACCCGCTGGTGTGCCACGCCTACAACGCCGACTTCGACGGCGACCAGATGGCGGTGCATGTGCCGCTGTCGTTCCCCGCGCAGGCAGAGGCGCGCACGCTGATGCTCTCCACGCACAACCTGTTCAAGCCCGCCGACGGCTCGCCTGTAGTCTCACCCCTGCAGGACATCGTGCTGGGCGCGTACTACCTGACGATGAACGACCCGCAGCGCCAAACAGAAATTCGCTACCGCTTTGCGAACCCCGAAGAGGCGCGGCTGGCGTTCGAACGCGGCGACGCGCGCCTGCACGAACCCGTCGAGGTGCGCCTCGTGCGTCCCAACGCGGAAGAACCCGAATTCGTGCAGACCACCATCGGGCGACTGATGTTCCACGAAATCATGCCCGACGCGCTGCGCTATCACCCTGACTGGCTGAATGTGGTCTACAACAAGAAGATGCTCTCGGCAGTAATTCGCGCGGTGTACCAGACCTGCGGGCACGCGCGTACCGTGCGCTTCTTGGATGACCTGAAGGCGCTGGGCTTTGAATGGGGGCTGCGCGGCGGGATTACCTTTGCGCTGACCGATATGGCGATTCCTGCGCAGCGCGACGCCATTCTGCAGGAGGCGGCGGAGAAGGCGCGCAGAATCGACGAACTCTACGACCGCGGCGAGCTGACCCAAGACGAGAAGCGCCAGCGCAAAATCCAGCTCTGGCAGCGCGTGTACGACGAGGTGTCCAAAGTGATGCTGCAAGAACTGCGCGACGATAACCCGCTGTTTATCATCACCGATTCGGGCGCGCGCGGCTCCACCAAGCAGTTGGCGCAGCTGGTGGGCATGCGCGGCTTGATGATGGGCGGGTTCGACTTCCGTTCGGGCGGCGAGCGACTGGTCGAGGAGTTGCCCGTGCAGCACAACTTCCAAGAGGGGCTGACCACGCTGGAATACTTCGTGTCGGGCTACGGCGCACGGCGCGGGCTGGCAAGCACCGCGCTGCTGACCGCCAACGCGGGCTACCTCACCCGCCGCATGTGCGATGTGGCGCAGGATGTGGTCATCCGCGAACACGACTGCGGCACGCCTGAAGGCATCGTCGTCAGCGGCATCGAGCGCGAGGGCGACCTCATCGAGCCGCTGTTCCAGCGCATTCGCGGGCGCACCGCCCGACGCGACCTGCGCCACCCCATCACGGGCGAACCCCTCGTCGCCGAGAACGAAATCATCCCCGAAGCCATCGCCGCCGACATCGACGCCTTAGCGCAGGCGACCGAACGGTTCACCCAGACGCTGCGCGAACTGTCGGGCAAAGACGAGGGCGAACTGTTTACACCGACTGACGACCAGCCGCTGCGCGACCCCATCACGGGCGAAACGCTGCTGGAACCGTATGATACGCTCACGCAGGAGACGCTGGATCGCCTGCACGCGCGACGCGATGCTATCCGCGACCTGTGGCTCCAAGCAGGCTACGAGTGGGTCGAGCATGACCGCGTCGGCGTGCCCATCCGCTCGCCGCTCACCTGCAACACGCGCCAAGGCGTGTGCGCCAAGTGCTACGGGCTGGATATGGGCACGCTGCGCCCTGTGGAGCTGGGCACGGCGGTCGGCATCATCGCCGCCGAGTCCATCGGCGAACCTGGCACGCAGCTGACGATGCGCGTGTTCCACACGGGCGGCGTGGCAGGCGCAGGGCAGCAAATCGCAGGCTTCAAGGTCGGCGCGGGACGCGCCCTGACAGCTACCGAACTGGAAGAGCGCGGCGCTGCCCAAGAAGCCCTCGACCTCAGCAAAGACCAAAAGATGGTGCTGCTCAAAGTCGCCGCGAACCAGTTGGGCAAGCCCGTGCCTGTGCTTGCGACCGAAGAACCCAGCGAGGGCGAAGAGAAGCTCGAAAAGCGCACCCGCGACTCGTTGCGCCGACTCGCCAAACTGCAAGAGCCGCCCAACTCGGGCATCAACCGCGTCGAGGAGCTGTTCGAGGCGCGTAAGCCCAAAGGCGAAGCCATCACCGTCGACTACGAAGGCGAGGTGGTGGACATTATCCGCTCCGTCGGGCGCTGGGTGGTCATCAAAGCCACGCTGCCCGTCGGCGACCTGCTCGTCGGCAAGATGAGCCTGCAGACCATCGAAGACCCCAAATCGGGCGCGGTCATTCTCGAAGAGATGGAAGAGATTCGCACCGCGCACCTGACGCGCCTTCTGGAGGCAGGCGTCCAAGCGGTCACGGTGCTGGACGCGGTGCTGGTGCCCCCGCAAGGCTCGCTGGAGGTGGTCAAGGGCGACACGGTGCTGGCAGGCGACCGCTTGACGCCTGGACCGCTGAACCCGCACGAGCTGCTGCGCCTGCGCGGGGTGCGCGGCGTGCAGGAGTACCTCATCCGCGAGATTCAGGCGGTCTACAAGGCGCAAGGCGTCGACATCGACGACAAGCACTTGGAGGTCATCATCCGCCAGATGCTGCGCAAGCGGCGCGTGATCGACCCTGGCGACACCTACTTCCTGCCTGGACAGACGGTAGACCGCTTTGTGTTCGAGGATGCCAATCGCAAGGTCATCGCCGAGGGCGGACGACCCGCAACTGCCGAGTGGGTGCTGCTGGGCGTCTCGGAGGCGGCGCAGCAGACCGAGTCGTTCCTGTCGGCGGCGTCGTTCCAGCGCACGGTCAAAGCGCTCACGGAAGCGGCGGTGCGCGGCAAGGTGGACGAACTGGTCGGCTTGAAGGAGAATGTGATTATCGGGCGGCTGATTCCTGCGGGTACGGGCTATGTGAAGCCGCGCTTTGAGCCGAAGTTCGAGTGGGGCGCACGCGCCGAAGAGGCGGCAGCCGTCGTTGAAACGCGCGAGCCAACGCTGGGCACGCTCTTCGAAGAGGAGCTGGCAGCGGATGACGGCGGCGAGGCGCAGGCAGCCGTTGCGGACGCGCCCAACACGGAAATCACCCTGCACCTTGCCGAATCCTCGCCCGACGCGCCTGCCCTCGAAATTACCCTGCGTCCCGCCGCAGGCGAGGCGGACGCGCCCGCTACAGAGGCGGCGACGGACGGCGCCGAGACGCAGGCAGAAGCCGACGGTGGCAGCGCGTCCAAACCTAAACGCGAGCGCAAGCAACGGGGCTTGTAAGGGTACATTCCTTGGGTTCGCTATGGACAGGGAGCGCGCGCTTTTCCGCCCTCACCCCCAGCCCCGCTCCCACGATGGGGGAGAGGGGTGAGCCGAGCGCGGACATGTTTGGAGTGC
>NZ_JANSIH010000144.1:0-885 GCF_047462075.1 Synechococcus sp. R55.2 | reverse complement strand
CTTGTAAAAGCCGGATTTCCCACTCTTGCCAAGGGCGGCTGGATTGGCAGTGCTGTGCCACCAGAAGGCCCCAGAGATCCTCTCCCCGCCGAATTGGGATCACCAAGTTGGCTTGGGCCTGGAAAGATTCCAAGAGCTCCCGATAGCAAGGATCCAAATTGGCCGTCGCCACGTTGGCTATGGCTTGCACAAAGCCCTCTTGGTACTTGCGGTAGCAAGGATCCTGGCGAAGGCAAGCATCCCACACCCGGCGGCCCAAGTGGCTGGGCCAGGGATCCGCCACCGACTCAGCAGCTACAAACCCCCCTACACCTTCCTGCAACTGATAGATCATCACCCGATCCACCTGGAAAACCTCTCGCACTTCTGCAACAGTGGTTTGCAAGATAGATTGCAAATCCAAATCCTGACGGATGCGTCGCAGCAAAGCTCCAAGCAGCCGCTCCCGCTCTGCTTCTTTCAGCAACAGATCTTGGGCTTGTTTGAGGGGCGTTATGTCCACAGCGATGCCGCAAACGGCGTAAGGAGACCCCTGCTGATCCCGCAGGGCAAACTTGGTGACCCACTGGGTCAATCTCTTGCCATCGCGGAAAAAGGTTCGCTCGTAGCTGACAGGATGCGGAGATTGCAGGACTTTTTGATCCTGATCTCGAAATTCTAGAGCCTCTTCTGATGCGAACAGCTCACTATCCAACTTTCCAAAGAGCTCTTCTGCCTTGCAGCCTCTCTGTTGTAGATAAGTCTTGTTTACATGAAGATAGCGCCCTTCCAGATCTTTGAGAAAGATAGAAAAAGGGATCCCGTCCAGAATAGCCCTAAGCCGAGCTTCGCTTTCTTGTAGAGCCAGCTCTGCTTCTTTCTGCTCCGTAATATCTTCGGTAATGC
>NZ_JANSIH010000143.1:0-887 GCF_047462075.1 Synechococcus sp. R55.2 | reverse complement strand
AACAGAAAGGCGGTATCCCGCAAAGCTCTGAGCATAACACCCAGAGCGCCTTGCCAATCTCGTGGTAGCCTATGGTTGCACTTTGGGCATCTAAACACCTTTGCGCCACCCAACTTAGTGTGGATGTGCCCGCACTTGGTACAGGTTTTGCTGGTGTACGCTTCCGATACTTCCACGACAACCACGTTTTTCTTTTGGGCTTGAAACTTCAGGAACTGCTTGAACCGATAGTGCGCCCAGGTGAGCATCGCCCTTGCTGTCTTGCTACCAAACTTCCTCCCTGCCTTGGCAACCATCTTGGCTGACTCGAAAGTGGGGAGGAATATCAATCGGTAGTTATCCGTTAGGAACGCCGCTACCTTGCGATGGCACTCGTCCACCAAGTTCCTGATTCTCTCCCGCAGACGAAACGCCGCTTGCCGCATTCGCCTACGCTTGGGTCTCGGTGCTTTACTCAGCCTGGACTGCAGATCGTCTAGGTGGTAGCACAGCCGAGCGATTCTGCCAAAGTCCCCCTTGGCGATATCTACAAAACCTGCTCCATCAAACCCTGTAAAGAAACTTCTTACTCCAGGGTCAAGCGCAACCACCCCCTTTGCTAACGAACACTGCTCGTTCACGGGCTCAGGAAAGATGGCATACCATCTGTCTTTCACCCGCATTAGTTCAGTCCCACGTGCCCATTCTCTGGGCATCTCCTCGGATGCACGAAACGCCAAACCTCGGGTGAGTTTCGGATACCACGTCCCATTGCGAAAGTTGCCGGCGTTGAATTGCAGCGTATGTGACCTGTCTCGCACACTGCGAAACCTCGCGTCTTTGCTTCGGCGAAACGCCAACCACGCCTCGACGACCGCGTTCTGCTTGATGTGGCAGGGGGCGTCCTT
>NZ_JANSIH010000142.1:0-7127 GCF_047462075.1 Synechococcus sp. R55.2 | reverse complement strand
CGGAACCTCAATCCTTCACTTGGCCTGAGGGGAGCCTTGAAGTTAATGAAAACCATTGGCAAGGCGCTGTCCACTGGCAACAGAGGGAGAGAGCTAAGCTAAAGCTCGGCGCTGTTGGCCTTTTGGCGACAAGCTGGCAGGAAGAGAGTCTGCTTTCTCAACTCACTCCATGTCCAAAATCCAACCCCTGAACCCAGAGCGGATCGCCCAGATGGCCGCGGGAGAGGTGATCGACTCGCTGGGGGCTGCTCTGCGAGAATTGCTGGAAAATGCCCTCGATGCCCGGGCCACCCGCATTCAAGTGGAGATCTGGCCGACTCGCTGGCAGGTGCGGGTGGGGGATAACGGCCACGGGATCCCGGCTTCGGAGCTGGAGCAGGTGGCCCGTCGCCACACCACCAGCAAGTGGGACGGTCGCAGCCTGGGATTTCGTGGGGAAGCCTTGCACAGCCTGGCCCGCTTGGGATCCCTGGCTATCCAAACCCGCCACGTTTCTGATGCTCACGGCTGGCTGGCCGCCTACGACCGACAGGGGGAGCTGATCCACAAGCAGCCGGCAGCCACTGCCTTGGGAACGGTGGTCACGGTTGCGGATTTGTTTGCCGACTGGCCTCTGCGCCGTCGGGCCTTGCCCCAAACTCGCCCGCTCCTGACCCTGGTGCAAAATGCGGCCCTAGCCCATCCCTGGGTCAGTTGGCAGGTGCATCAGGAAGGGCAATTGCTGCTCAGCCTCTGGCCGGGAAAGTCTCTGCAAGATCTGCTGCTGCAGGTGTTGCCGCAGGTGGATCCCTCAGATCTGCGCTATCGGCGGATCCAGGATGGGGACAGCGATTGGGAAGTGGTGCTGGGCCTACCGGATCGCTTGCATCGCCCTCACCCCGATTGGATCCGCGTGGCCGTCAACGGCCGGTTTGTGCAGATGCCCGACTGGCAACGGCTGATCCAGTCGGTTTTTCACCACGCGTTGCCTCGCCACCGTCATCCACTGGTGGTTGTTCACCTGCGCCTGCCCCCAGAGCAGGTGGATTGGAACCGTCATCCTGCCAAAAGCGAGCTCTACCTGGAGAATCTGACGGCCCGCCAGGAGCAGTTGCGCCAACACCTGCACTCCCTTCTGCAATTGGGATCCGAGCAGGCCAGCCGCCGCTCTGTGCATCTGATCCGGGCCAGCGAGGCCAAGGTGGTCTATCGAGTCTCGCCCGATCTCCAGAGCCGTTTTCCTCCCTCTGACCGCCCAACTTCTCTCCTGCCCCCCCTCAAGGCGCTGGCCCAACTGCATCGGACCTACATCTTGGCAGAGCACCCCCAGGGGTTATGGCTGGTGGAGCAACACCTGGCCCACGAGCGAGTTCGCTATGAGTACATCCAGCAGCATTGGCAACTGGTGGCACCGGCGACGCCCGTAACGCTGCAAGGACTATCGCCCCAAGCCCTGGAGCGGTTGGAGCAGTTGGGGCTGGAGCCAGAACCCTTCGGCCCCAATACCTATCTCATCCGACGCATTCCTCTGGCCTTGGCATCGGAAGATCCAGAGGAGGTACAGGGATCCCTGCTGGAGCTCAGTGGTTGTCAAGATTTGCAGGCAGCCCAGGTGGCGGTGGCCTGTCGAGGGGCTTTGCGCAATGGGATCCCACTGACCCTGGAGCAGATGCAAAAGCTGTTGGAAGCCTGGCAGCGCACCGCCAATCCCCACACTTGCCCTCATGGTCGCCCGGTCTACCTGGCCCTGGCAGAAAAAGATCTGGCCCGTTACTTCCGCCGCCGTTGGGGCCTCTGCGACCGGCCTATCTCCGACTCCAAACTGGGATCCCTATGGGAGCTGGATCCGCTGGGAGACAGGTTTGCCGCCCAGGTGCGCTCTTCTGCATCGGATCCCACGGACGAGCCCAGCTCCACCCCACTATAATCGGGGGTGTCCAACTGCTGAAACCCCTGAAACTCCATGGCTTCTTATCTCAAACTCAAAGCCCAAGAAGAGACCTGGCTGCAGCGCCATTCCCGTCTGATCTTGGCGATCTTGGCCAGCCTGGGATCCCTGCTGACGGCCTATCTCACCTACACCAAGCTGACGGAGCAGCCCGCCGCCTTCTGCACTGGGGATGGAGGGTGTGACCTGGTACTCTCCAGCCGTTGGGCAGAGTTTTTGGGGATCCCGACCGCGGCTGTTGGCCTGTTGGGATTTTTGGGAGTCTTGGCGCTGGCGGTGCTGCCGGATGGGATCCCACTGGTGAAGCGGTGGCGCTGGCCGGCCCTGTTTGGCTTGGTTTCCGCCATGACCGCCTTTGAGATGTACATGCTTTACCTGATGGTGGCGGTGCTGCGGCAATTCTGCATGTACTGCACCACCGCGATCATCTTGGTGGCAGGGCTATGGCTGGTGACCATGCTGGGCCACCGCTGGCTGGATGGGGGCAAGCTGGCCTTCAGCTACATTCTGGTGGCCTTTCTCACATTGGTGACCACGATTGGGGTGTACGCCAACCAAGTTCCCCCGCCTAGCCCCCTGGCGGTAGGGTTAGCAGCCCACCTGCGGCAGATCGGCGGCACTATGTACGGTGCCTATTGGTGCCCCCATTGTCAAGATCAGAAAGAGCTGTTCGGATCGGCTTTCGACCAAGTGCCCTACGTGGAGTGCTCCCCCAACGGCCCCGGCACTCCCCAAGCTCAAGAATGCACAGAAGCGGGGATCACCAGCTATCCCACCTGGATCATCAATGGCCGCACCTACACAGGCGTTCGCTCTCTGGAAGCCTTGGCGGTGGCCTCTGGCTATCCGCTGGAAGAGGGCAGATAAACCCCTGGAGTCGGGATGAGGATGTGAACTCGGTTGCGCCCTGCCTGCTTGGCCTGGTAGAGCGCGCTATCCGCCTGCTGCAAGGCAGCTTCCGGCTCCAGGCGGTAGTCTTCGCTGAGCACGATCCCACCAATGCTGAGGGTAACCGGCAGGCTGCGCTTGGGGGAGATGTCAATGGGCCGTTTGGCGATAGCCTGCCGCAGAGACTCTGCGTAGCGACCGCAGCGGGGGGGGCTAAGCCCGGGCGTAACGCAAACAAATTCTTCCCCACCATAGCGGTAGAGCAGGCTGGAGGGCCGCAGTTGATTTTGCAGCCGCCCGACGATGGCCTGCAGCACACAGTCGCCAATGTAGTGGCCGTGGCTGTCGTTGATTTGCTTAAAGTGATCTACATCCATCATCAGCAGGCAGAGATAGCGGTAGCGAGCTTCCCCGCGGGCTCCCACCTGCTTGAGCAAATGGGGCAGCGCCTGATCCAGAGCTCGCCGGTTCAACGCCCCGGTCAAGGGATCCGTCAAAGACAAAGACTCCAACAACTCATTGCGGGCTCGCAATTGCCGGTTGGCCTGGGCCAAAGCTTGGGTGAGCCGCTGGAGACGTAACCCTGCCCGCACCCGCGCCCGCAGCTCCTCGGGATCGACCGGCTTGGTGATGAATTCATCCGCCCCCGCATCCAGCCCCTCTACCCGAGCCTCAACTTCAGAACGGGACGTGAGCAAAATGAAATAGACAAACTGCCCTGCGGCGGATCCCTTGAGACGGCGACAGAACTCTACCCCCGACATCTCAGGCATGACCCAGTCGCAGATCACCATGTCGGGCCACTCGCTCTCTTCCAAGCTTTGCAAGGAATCCCAAGCTGCTCGGCCGCTTTCCCAGCTTTCCACGTAGTACTGGGAGCCTGTGAGAACATTGATAATGTAGCAACGAACCACTGGGTCATCATCGACAACCCAAATGCGGGGGGTGCGAGCCGGAACAGAGCTCCAAAAGGCTTCTTCTGCAGGCCCAAGAGCCGAACCAGAAGGGTGGTATACAGAATCCAAGCCCTCCAGATCAAGGGATGACATAGTCTGATGACATAGTCTAAAGAGGAGCGCTCCATTGCAGCCAGATCCCAATCCTAGCGCCAACGGCTAGTTGGAACCAGAGCCGGGAGCGGCCAGACAAGCATGGTTGGAGGCCCGCTCACGGAGCGCAAGGTGCAATGCTTCCACAAACTGCCGCACTCGGATTGGGTCGATCATAGGAAAGGGATCCGCATAGCCTGCCGGCACGCCTGCGGAACGAGAAGACCGCTTCAGAGAACTGGCCACAATCACGCCATCTGCCCGTCGGATCAGGCTGCCGATGTTTTCGGCAGTAGCCCCCGAGCCGATGAAGAGCGGTACCTGAGGAGCAACTTTGCGGGCCAGCTCCAGCTCCTCCAGAAGGGGTGGCTTGCCGGTGGCCCAACCGGAAAGAATGATGGCATCGGCCAGGCCGCGCTCCACCGTGTCGGTGATGGCGGCATCCAGACTGATGGGACTCAGGGGCTGAGCGTGTTTCACCAGCACATCGGCGAAAATCTTGATATTGGCCCCCAACTCGCGGCGATAGCGCAGCAGGCGGTGGGCATTCCCCTCGATGATGCCTTGGTCGGTTACCATCGCTCCGCAGAGCACATTCACCCGGATAAACTGCGCTCCTACAGCAGCGGCAATGGCCAGAGCACTGTAGCCATCGTTGCGCAAGACGTTGATCCCAACCGGCAGCGAGACCAGGGTTTTCAGCCTCTGGACGATGACGGTCATGGCGCTGACCACCGCTGCATCCACCCGATCCTTGGCAAAGGGGGCATCGTAAAAGTTCTCGACGAGGATCCCGTCTACCCCTCCTGCAGCCAGGGCAGTAGCTGCCTGTTCTGCCTGAGCGATCACCCATTCCAAGTCCCCCCCCCAACGGGGTGAGGTGGGCAGCGGCAACAAATGAACCACCCCAATGACCGGATGGGGGGTTTTGAAGAGGTGTTGCAGCAGGTTCACCGGCAAGCTTCCTCAGGGATCCCTAACGATCTTACGCCTGGATCTGACCCACAGGGGTATTCTCTGGGGGAAGTGTAACATCAGGGCTGGGGGGAGAAGAGCGGGCTAGGCCTCGGAGCAATTGCGGCACCATACCCGGCCCTTCGTAAACCCAGCCGGTGTAGACCTGCAGCAGGCTGGCTCCCGCTTCCAGTTTCTCCAAGGCGTCGGCCAAGGTGAAGATGCCCCCCACTCCGATGATGGGCAATTTTCCTTGGGTGGAGCGGTGGATGTAGCGGATGACTTGGGTGGAACGCTCCCGCAAGGGGGCACCGCTGATCCCGCCGGCTTCTGCAAGGATTGGCCTAGACTCCGCTGGTGCGAAGGGGATCCCGTGGCCAGGTAGGAAACGGGTCTTCAGGTTATCGCGGCGCAGGGTGGTGTTGGTGGCCACAATCCCGGCCAGTTGATGGTCTTGGGCCAGCTCCAGGATGCTGTCGATGTCGGGCCAGTCCAGATCGGGGGCGATCTTCACCAGGAGGGGTTTTCGCTTCTGATTTTCCCGCTGTAAGGCAGACAGGATGGGCTCCAGTTGCTCAGCAGCTTGCAGGGATCGCAGCCCCGGCGTGTTGGGGGAGCTGACGTTGACCACAAAGTAGTCCCCCAGCTCCTGGAGCAGCTGGAAGCTGGCCAGGTAATCGGCAGCCGCTTCTTCTAGGGGGGTGATTTTGGCTTTGCCCAGGTTGATTCCGATGGGGATGGGACGTTGGTGTAGCCGGCGCAACCGTTCCGCCAGAGCCGCCGCCCCTTGGTTGTTAAAGCCCATGCGGTTGAGGGCGGCGCGATCTTGGGGCAGTTGAAACAGGCGAGGTTTGGGGTTGCCCGGTTGGGGCTGAGGAGTGATGGTGCCCACCTCTACAAAACCAAACCCCAGGCTGGGCCAGACGCCCAGAGCCAGGCCATCTTTGTCGAAGCCCGCAGCCAATCCAAGGGGATTGGGAAAGGTAAGGCCCCACAGCGACACCGCTAGCCGGGGATCCCGGTAGCAAAACAGTCGCTCCAGAGCCGATAGGATCCCGGTGGCCTGGGTGGCATCGATCCAATGCAAGGCGCGCAGCAGGCCCATCTTGACCGCTTCCGGGTCGGCTCTCAGCCCAGAAAAAAGCAGAGGCCACAGCACATCTCGGTACAGGTTTACCACAAGGATTTCCTACGGGTGGGAACCCATGGATTTTGGATTTACTGCTAGGTCAAGAGTCATTCCCTATTGCCAGGCAGCGCCGATGCCCATGGTGGGGCATTCAACCGTGACCCCCTTGGGAAAGCTATCCCAGATCTTGGTTGCATTGGCCCTTTGTCGAGCGCTGCTCGAGGCTGGCTCCCCAAACTGCCCCCAACAGCAAGGTTACCAACAGGTGGATGCGGCCATCCAACATCACCACATCCAAAAGCCCTGAGGCAAAAAACGCCGTCAAGGCCAGCAGCATCCCCAACAGGACGCTTTCTTGCGAGCGCCGCCAAGCTTGCCATCCCCGCGCCAAAATCCAGCCCCACAGGATCAGATGGCCCAGCAACAGCGGGATCCCACCCTCAGCCGCCAGGTGCAGGTACAAATTGTGGCAATGGCCCAGCAGCTCCGGCGGATCTTGAGCATTGTAAAGAGCGGCAAAGCTTTGCCAGCCCCAACCGGTCAAGGGCCGCTCCTGCACCATCTGCAGGGCGAATTGCCAAGCATCCAGCCGGTTGGCGGTGGAACTAAAGTAGAGCGCTTGAGGATCGAAGGTGTCTGCCAGACGGCTCCAAATCAATCGGGGCACAACAGCCCGCCAGCCCGGCCAATCCCAAGCAGCGGCCAAACCGGCCAATCCCAGACCGGCCAAGATCCCGATCCCCCACCAACAGCGCCGCAGGGCCAGCCCCATCATCAGCGCCAGCCCCCCCACTCCCCAGCCGTTGCGAGAGGCTGTCAGCAGCAACAAGAGGGATCCCAGCCCCAGCACAGCTCCCAGCCCTACTGCCTGTGGCCAGTCTCTATCGGCTCGATCCAGCCACAGCCCTGCCGCCAAACACAGGTGGATCACCAGGTAGATGGCCAGCGTATTGGGGGAAGTAAAAGCTGCCGCCGGTCGCTCTCCCCCGGCAACCCCCGTGATCCAAACCGGCCCCCAGAAGAAGTGCCCCTGCCATCCCCACAGCACTTCTCCCCAACCCAAAAGCAGCATCAGCCCGCTGCCCAGCACCAACACCTGGGCCAACCGCCGACGGCCCACAGGACAGGACTCCGTCCCGCTGACGCGAAAGGACTCCGTCCCGCTGACGCGAAAGGACTC
>NZ_JANSIH010000141.1:0-7127 GCF_047462075.1 Synechococcus sp. R55.2 | reverse complement strand
TGGGAAGGGGATGCGGATTTGAATGGTGCGAATGTGATTGCGCTTTTGGGGGCTGTCGTAAACCAGCCTAGAGGTTCGGGCTTGTTTTGTTCTCTGGTAGAGCATAACAGGCTCAGGGCTACTGAAAGCCCGCGCTACACTGCTAAGGCGGTGTAGGGTCGGGTAGTTTACAAAGTGCCAAAATCCTAAGAGCCTCAGATCGAGTGCGACCGTGTTCCTCACCTTCTCAGCAGTATGGCTAGATCCTCAGCTTCGTGGCTCAGTCGGCTCTCCTTTTTGCGAGGGCTGATCTTCATCTTGGCCGTGGTGGTTGCCCTCGTTTACTTGGGCTTCAGCCGGGAGGTTCGCCTTGGCCTTGACCTCAAGGGAGGAACCCAGCTCACGCTACAAGCTGTGCCCACCGAGGAGGTGCCTGAAATCACCCCCGAAGTGATGCAGGGGGTAGAGGCCGTCATCCAGCAGCGGATCAACGGGCTGGGGGTGGCTGAGCCTCTGGTGCAGATCAGCGGCCAAGACCGCCTGTTCGTGCAGTTGCCGGGGGTGGCGGATCCGGATCGGGCCATTGCTCTCCTTGGAGATACAGCCCAACTGGAGTTTCGCAAGGGCTTGGTTCCCGTCGGCGCGCTGCCCCGCAACGAGCGGGGAGAGATAACCGCGGGGGAGGATCCGGATACTCTGTTTGAGCGGGTCGGCCTCACCGGGGATCTGCTGCGCAATGCCTATCCCCAAGCCCCTCGCCGCGGATCCCAGAGTTGGGAGGTGCTGCTGGAGTTCAAGCCGGAGGGGGCAGAAAAATTTACTCAGCTCACCCGAGATCTGGCCGGAACAGAACGTCCATTGGGCATTTTTCTGGACGACGTGTTGATCAGTGCCCCGATCGTGGGGCCGGAGTTTGCCCGCACCGGCATCACCGGCGGGACGGCGGTGATCACGGGCAATTTTACGGTGGAAACCGCCACTGACTTGGCGGTCAAGCTCAGGGCAGGAGCGCTGCCGGTTCCCATTCAGGTGATTGAAAATCGCACTGTCGGGGCCACTTTGGGGGAAGTGAGCGTGCGCCGCAGCCTCTATGCCGGGATCGGGGGCCTGGTGCTGGTTTTCCTCTTTATGGTGGCCTACTATCGCCTGCCAGGGCTGATTGCGGACATTGCTCTGCTTATCTACGCCCTCTGTACCTTTGCTCTGTTCCAACTGCTGGGGGTCACCATGACTCTGCCGGGGATCGCCGGCTTTATCCTCAGCATCGGCATGGCGGTGGATGCCAATGTGCTGATCTTCGAGCGCATCAAAGAAGAGTTGCGGGCCGGCAAATCCATCTACAAGTCCATTTCGGAAGGGTTTAACCGCGCCTTCAGCAGCATCCTGGACAGCAATGTGACTACCCTTTTGGTCTGTGGCGTGCTTTTCTGGCTGGGGATGGGACTGGTGAAAGGGTTTGCGGTAACCCTGGGCATTGGCATTCTGGTGAGCTTCTTTACGGCCATCACCTGCACCCGTAGCCTGCTCTTGGCGGCAATGGGGATCCCCAGCTTGCGCAAACCTGAGTTTTACGGCGTTCGGATGGAGGCGGCCCAATCATGACGGCTCAAGAGCTATCCCCCGTAGATCCTGCCTCTCGGTTGCTCGACTATCGCTTCGACATTGTTGGACGGAGCAAGCTGTGGTTCAGCTTGTCCTTGGCGGTGCTGCTGGTGGGGCTGGTCAGCATGGCCTTTTCCCTGGCTTCTCTGGGAACTCCCCTGCGGCTGGGGTTGGATTTTTCCGGCGGCACCTTGCTGGATCTGAGCTTTGAGCGGCCTGTCACCACCGAGGAGCTGCGACGGGCGCTGCAGGAACACAACCTGGGCACCAGCATCATCCAGCTGGACACCCAAACGGGCCAGGAAGCCCTGATCCGCATGCCCCCCTTGACTGAGCAAGAGCGGCTGGCCGTGGAAGCCACCCTGCGGCAGGAGGTTGCCCCCTTCCAGCGCAATCTGGTCGAGACGGTTGGCCCGACGGTGGGTCGTCTGCTCCTGCGTTCCGGCATCGTGGCCGTGCTCATCTCTTTCGGGCTCATCGTGCTGTACCTGGCCCTGCGCTTCCAGTGGGATTACGCGGTGTTTGCCATTGTGGCGCTGCTGCACGATGTAGTGTTGACGATAGGGCTATTTGCCCTTTTGGGCCTGACGGTGGGTATGGAGGCGGACAGCCTGTTTGTGGTGGCGCTGCTGACCATCATCGGCTTTTCCGTCAACGACACCGTGGTCATCTACGACCGCATCCGCGAGAATCTGCGTCTGGTGAGCCGCAAGGTCAGCCTGGCCGAGGTGGTAAACCTATCTCTGAACCAGACCTTTGCCCGCTCCCTGAACACCACCCTGACGACGATGCTGCCCCTAGTTGCCATCGCCATTTTCGGGGGAGCTACCTTGAAGGGGTTTGCCATTGCCCTGCTCATTGGCTTTACTTTGGGGGTGTATTCCAGCATTTTTATCGCCAGCCCCCTGTTGGTGTGGTGGCGGCAGCAGCGCTATGGCAAAAGTAGCGAAGATGCCCGCGCAGGCAGGGATCCCGATTCACTTCCCTCTGAGGGCTAGGGCCCCGATATCGGAAAAATTGGGTCGATTGGGTGGGGATCTGTCGTTCGCGCTGAGACGGTGTCCTCTGGGTTCACCATTGCAGTCTTTGCCCATGGGAGATCAGGTAGCGCTGTAAATCGGCTATTTTGCCTTGCGGTACGATCTGAGCTGGGATCAGGCCGGGAGCTTGACTGCGCAGCCAAGCCACGGTCAGGCCTGCTGCCGAGCCGATGGTCCACTCACCGTAATGCACGCGGGTGGCGGCGTTGACAATGTGGCTGACGGCGATCCCTTTGCCGCCGATGAGCAGGTTATCCACCTTCTGCGGGATCAGGGCTTCCAAGGGAATGAGAATGGGACGGACGGAAAACTCGTTGACTGGCGCGGAGCTGGCCGAAAGAGAGGGCTCCCAGTTGCGGTAGCGACAGCCGTGGATATCGATGGCGTAGTGGGTAACCCCCACCACGGTAGGTCTGAAGTCCCGCCCCCCGGCGGTGCCGACGCGAATATCCTGCTCCAACATCAGGAACTCCGCTTGGCCGTAGGCAGATCGCCCCAGGATGCGCCGACCTTCGCGGATGTAGGGGTAGAGGCTAAGGCCAGAGCGAGTGCCCAGCAAGGACTCTTCGGCAAACACCAAGGAGAGGGGATAGCCAGAGCGGGATTGAGTTTCCATCAGCCACTCGGCAAACAGCAGGGCGTGGTTTTCTCCATCTTTGATGGCCGAGACATCCAGGCCCCCCAGCCAGTTGTGGCGCTGCCCTGAGGCCACTAGCCGCTCTTCCGTCAGGATCAGGGGCGGGTTCATGATCCCCCAGTCGTTGCCGCGGTTCCAGTTCACCAGCGTCAGGTCGCCTGGAACAGGCGTGCTGTAGAAGGGATCCCGGCGACCCTTGCTGACGATGCGGCGGTAATTGAAAAAGCTCTGGCCGCTGAAGGTGGGGAAACCCTCCATGTCGAACTCGCGGCGGTGTTCGGCGCGGGAATAGCCCGGCTGCAGTTGGGCCAGCTCTGCTCGGGAGCGACCGCCATCGTCGTGGATGGCCAGCACGAAGGGAAAGGCAAAGGCTTGAGTGCACTCCGGGTTGCTGGCGGGGGCGGCATTGGGCTCTCCGGTCACGTCTCGCCCTTCCGAACCCAGCCGATAGGGGATCCCGGCCCAGCCCACCAGCTCGCCGGTATCGGTGGCATCGATAACAAACAGGTTGCGGCCTGGTGGTGCCTGCAGCCTCAACACCCGTTTGGCAAAAACTTCCGTCTCCTGCCAGCCATACCAGCTCACCAGCTCCCGCCACAGCCGTCCCGGCGGCACAAAGTTGGGATCCCGCGGCTGCCGCTGCACAGCATAAATGCTTTCAATCCGGGATCCATCGGCGCTGAAGGTGGCCCCCTTGAAAGCCGTTTGGGTAGCCCAGCGGCTGTTGGGGGCATTTTGGGCTGCCTGTTGCAGCCAGGTTTCCACCGCCTGCAGCCCCGCCTGAGGCGGAAAACACAGCCCTCCCACCCAGCAACTGTTGATCTCGGCCACGCGGGTTCCCGGCGGGATCCCTGTCCAAGCAGGAAGATCCACCGGCTGGCTTTCGATCAAGGCCTTGAACTCCAGCCAGTGGCGGGAAAAATTGCCCCGCTGCCGCATCGGCAGCGATTCATCAATGGCCGATACCCCCTGGGAGGTAATCTGACCCCCCAGCCAAGGGGTGAGCTCGATGAGACAGGTCTGCACCCCCCCTCGCATGGCATGGCCTGCCGCTGCCACCCCTCCCAGGGATCCGCCCACCACCACCAGCTCGCACTCCCAAATCTCGTCCGGCTGCGGCAAGGGATCCAACAAGGGCCAACCGTGGGCGGTAAAACGGGGCACCTCCGGCTCGGAGACGGCAACAGGGGATCCCACCTCTGGCTGGGAGAGGGCGGCAAACCCCATCCCGGCCACAAAGCTCAGCAGCGACAGGATCCCCAGCCCCACAGTTCGCTTGGGCTCAGATCCCCGGCACGCCGCAGCCGTCTTTTTGCCAGCCATGCTCACTCACACCCCCGGCCTTTCCCCGGCAGGAGAAATCCCCTTGAGAATAGCTGAGGAAACCGACATTGAGGCCAGCCAGGATCCCTGCCACAGGGCATAATGGGCTAGCAACTTTTTAACGGCAACGGCGGGATCCCATGGGACGGGCAAAGAAGGTGGTATTGGCCTATTCAGGCGGGGTGGATACTTCCGTCTGCATTCCCTATCTCAAGCACGAGTGGGGGGTGGAATCGGTGGTGGCCCTGGCAGTCGACTTGGGGCAGGGGGCGGAGCTGGAGGCCATTCAGGCCAAAGCCCTCAGGGCGGGGGCAGAGCAATCTCTGGTGCGGGAGGCTGTCCAGGCCCTCATTACCGACTATGCCTTCCCGGCCATCCAGGCCAACGCCCTCTACGAGCAGCGCTACCCCCTTTCCACGGCCCTGGCCCGACCCCTGATTGCCAAGCTGCTGGTGGAAGTGGCGGAAGAGGTGGGCGCCGATGCGGTGGCCCACGGCTGCACCGGCAAAGGCAACGACCAGGTGCGCTTTGATCTGGCTATTGCTGCTTTAAATCCCCAGCTCAAAGTGTTGGCCCCTGCCCGCGAATGGGGGATGACCCGCGAGGAGACCATTGCCTACGGGGAGCGCTATGGGATCCCCATGCCCGTGCAGAAGTCCAGCCCCTACAGCATCGACCTCAACATTTTGGGCCGCAGCGCTGAAGCCGGCATCCTAGAAGATGCCGACCGGGAGCCGCCGGAGGAAGTGTATGCCCTCACCCGGCCTATTTCCCAGACACCCGACGAGCCCGCCTACGTGGAGATTGAGTTCGAGCAAGGGATCCCTGTCGGGCTGGATGGGCAGCGCCTTGGCCCCAAAGCCCTCTTCGAGCAGCTCAACTCCTTAGCTGGCCTGCATGGGGTGGGCCGCATTGACATGATCGAAAACCGCCTGGTGGGGATCAAGTCGCGGGAGATCTACGAGTGCCCCGCTTTAACCGTCTTGATCCAAGCCCACCGCGAGCTGGAGAGCCTCACCCTCACCCGCGATGTCATCCATTACAAGTACGGCATCGAGACCACCTACAGCCAGTTGATCTACAACGGCCTTTGGTACTCGCCGCTGCGGGAGGCTCTGGACGCCTTTATCCGCGCCACCCAGAAAAGCGTCACCGGTGTCGTGCGGATGCGGTTGCACAAGGGCCAGGCAGTCTGTGTGGGCCGTCGCTCTCCCTACTCTCTTTACAACCCAGAGCTGGCCACCTACGGGGAAGGGGATCAATTCGACCACCGCGCCGCCGAAGGCTTTATCTACATCTGGGGCCTGCCCACCCGTGTCTGGGCCCAGGTGCACCGGGGCCACGACTCCCATCCTGGCCTCAGTGGTGATTAAGCACTCCTGCGTGGTCGTTTAGAGGCTTTTGAGGTTCTCAATGGAGCAACAATGGGCTCTCTTCTCCGGATTGCCTGAGCAGATTGGTGGGCCTTTGGCTAGCCTGTCGGAGTCGAAATCAACATAGTGATTCTCAGGTTAAGGTGAGACCCCTGGGCCATTGATCGCGCCAGCGGGACGGAGTCCTTGAAAAGCCTTCTGGCCCTGTGCAGTCAACATTTTAGGTGTGGGTACAGCGGCCTAGTTTGAGTCGAAATGACCATAAACACCCTGAAAGCCTGCCGATGAACACCGACTGCCTTTGGGTTACTACAGTGGAGCACATCGTGCTGCCTATGATCAACGTTGGTTACATCCAGTTACTCCGCGAATACAAGGGCTTAAGCCAGGCCGATCTGGCTAACAAAGTTGGGCTGCCCCTGCAGGCCATTGCGGCCTGTGAGAAAGGGGAGTGCATGCCCTCCATTGGTCAGTTGGCTGCTGTTGCCCGTGCGCTGGGGGTGCCGCTTGAGGTCTTCTTCGAACAAAATGCCGCTTGTCCCCCACCGCCCGACTGTGATGGTCAGGCCAAGTCCAAGGGATCCATCCCGCCAGCGCAGACGGAACCGACTCTGTTATTTAGAGCAGATGACCCAAAAGTTCTCACCCCCGCGCTCAAAGCTCTGGTGCTTAAGCGAGCCCTAGCCTATGCCGAGATCGAGGAGGAGATTGGTGAGGTTGCTGTGTCACCGCCCCAAATGCCGGTGGAGACCTATGATCCGCATGCAGTGTAGCGCTACGCTGGGGACGTGCGAGACTTTCAAGGGGTAGAACATGCTCCTCTGGGAGATGTCATTGCCCGACTTGAGGAGCGCGGTTTGAAGATCCTCCTGACCCCCCTGCCAGCCCGTGTCAGTGGGCTCTCAGCTTACACCGAGTCGCTTGGAGCAGTTATCGTCGTCAACGACAATCACCCTGTTGAACGGCAGTTTTTCACCGCTCTACACGAGTTGGCTCACCTCATCTGCCATCGCCAGGACTTCGCGCACCCAGAAAAGGCTGTGGATGGCAAGCTGTTCGTGACAGCGGTGCGGAGCACTAGGGAGAAACTCGCCAACCATTTGGCCGGGGCAGTGCTGCTGCCGCGTGACGTCCTTGAGCGAGAACTTCAGGCATTCCGCCACCGCTGGGTTC
>NZ_JANSIH010000140.1:0-893 GCF_047462075.1 Synechococcus sp. R55.2 | reverse complement strand
TTGGCGCGGCGGGTGGATGGGGAAGTGATTGTGTTGCATGTTACCGATGAGCCGCAGGGGAAAGGGGTAGAACTGTTGCGGCAACTCACCCAGCGTCTTTTGGCGGACATTCGCCACCAGTTTTGCTTGGCCTCGGGGCCCTTGGCAGAGACCATCGTAACCCTAGCTCAGGAGCGGCAGGTAACCGACATCGTCATGGGCAAGCGGGGCCACCGCGGCTGGGAGCAGGTTTTGGTGGGATCTACCTCCCAGGCGGTGTTGGAAACCAGCTCCATCCCTGTCATTTTGGTGGAGCTTCCTCGGGATGAGCGGCAGACTAGCCTCTCTAGCTTGTCAAGAGGGGAGGACTCAAAGTAGGGATTACCCCAGGACCAACTTTGGATCCCGGGCGAGACCCTAATCAAGGGAACACTAAACTACGCTGGGCATGAATACGTTTGACTTACGTTGAAAACTCTAGCTCGCTGGGAGTTGCGAGGAAGTCAGTAGCTTCTTTACTTACGAGGTATCCATCTCCTCTCAGAAAGCACGAAACATCTTCTCTCTTTCTTGGTAGGGCAACACATGCCATCGTTAGGCCCGTGAACCAGCATATCCAGGCAAACCTGAGCACTCCCTCGAGAGCCTTTCTCAATTGAAATGTTACTAACTACAACTCTGTCTCCTAGAAATACAGGCTCCAAGGGCACAAGTTTTTGGCCACCTAGTAGTCCTGACAAGCTAATCCAACTAGCGGATCCTCCTGTATTGCTTGCTGCAATGGCAACAACATCCTGAAACCCGTCGTTATTGAGGTCGCTAAATTTTAGGTCTTGGAGCTTTGCCACTAGGAACCCTTCCTGAAAGACACTAGAACCTCGTTGATACTCTCCGTTCTGAAAACGAATCCGCTC
>NZ_JANSIH010000139.1:0-894 GCF_047462075.1 Synechococcus sp. R55.2 | reverse complement strand
GAGGCAGAAGAAGAGGTTGAGGCAGAACTGAGCCGCTGGGTGTTCGAGTCGGCAGAAGAGCGTACCGACGATGAGCTGCCAACGCCAGCTCTTGAAGCCGCAGACCCAACCCTGCCGGATAGCGACCGCCGCCGGTTGCAGGCCCTGGCCCGTCTGGCCAAACAGCTCCAGGGCCCAGAGCACGACACCAAACTGGCGCGGGCCATCGAGCTGGTGAAAAAGTTGCTTCAGGAAGGTTTTCATCCCATCCTCTGGTGCCGCTACGTTGCCACTGCGGAGTATCTGGACAGTTACCTTCGGCAACAGCTGGGATCCCCAGCCCAAGTAGCCTGTGTAACGGGCAGGATGGGAGACGAGGAGCGGGAGGCCAAGATCGCGAACCTGGAAGTTGACCGACCACGGGTGCTGGTGGCCACCGACTGCCTCTCGGAAGGGATCAACCTGCAGGAAAAGTTTACAGCCGTCATCCACTACGACCTGCCCTGGAACCCCAATCGGCTGGAGCAGCGGGAGGGCCGGGTGGATCGCTACGGCCAAAAGGCCAGCCGGGTCAAGGTCATCCGCTTTTTTGGCCGCGACAACCCCGTAGATGGCGTGGTACTGGAGGTGTTGCTCAACAAAGCGCGGGAGATCCACCGCACCCTGGGCACCCACGTGCCTGTGCCGGAGGCTAGCGAAAGCGTTACCCAGGCTGTGCTCGAAGCCCTCTTCCTGCGCAAGGGACACTGGTCCGCCGAGCGCCAGCTAACCCTCGATCTTGGCGTGCCGGAAGTGGATGAGTTTCACCGGCGCTGGGATCGCTCTGTCGAACAGGAGCGGCGCAACCGCACCCGTTTTGCCCAGCGGGCCCTCAAGCCTGAGGCAGTGCAGCGGGAGCTGGAGGCCACCGATGCC
>NZ_JANSIH010000138.1:0-29414 GCF_047462075.1 Synechococcus sp. R55.2 | reverse complement strand
CAATCGCGGCTTTGCGGCTTGGAAGGGAGCCATTTCAGTGTCAGAGCGAACATTCTCATAAAGGATACATAATTTAACACTTGCTGCAATCCTTGGGTGGGCCTGAGGTTGGGGCAAAATCTGAGAAGGTTCTCTTCGATTCCCTAAGATTTTCGGTACACACCTTTTACAGAAGTTCTGGATGCCCGCTTATGCCTATTGGGTTGGATCGCACTCCTTCCCCAGAGCTGCTGCAGATGGCGCGCTGGTTGGCAGGAGACTTCAGCAACCAAGAGCAAGCCTGGGAAAATCCACCGTTTTTCGCCCAGATCCGGGTGGCCTATCGCCCCTTGCCGGCCCACGTTTTGGGCGGGATCGGCTTTTATGTGGAGCAAGCCTACAGTGGCCATTTGGAAGATCCCTATCGGCAGGCGGTGGTGGAATTGACTCAGGCAAGCGCTGGGATCGTGATTCGCAACTACCGCCCTCTGGAGCCGCAGCGGTGGCGGGGCTGTGCTCGGGAAAGGGCAGACCAACTGAGTCAACTGCAGGCTGCCGACCTAGCCTATCTGGAGGGGTGTGATGTGCATGTGAAGAGGCAGGGATCCCTCTTCATCGGCGCGACGGAGCCGGGGTGCCGGTGTTGCGTGGTGCGCAACGGCCAAGCCACTTATCTGCAGACCACCTTGCACCTGAGCGAGAGCGAGTTTTGCAGCCATGACCGAGGGATGGATCCCATCACCCACCAGCAGGTTTGGGGGGCCCTGGCGGGCGCTTTTCGCTTCCAAAAGGTAGTCGATTGGCAGGCAGAGCTGCTGCTGTAGGCTTCGGCCCAGCCAGCCCTGCAACCCCACAGTTGACGACGGTATTGCGCACTCTCCCTCAGTCGGCCTTGTGTACACTGTCTTTGGCCGGGATCCAATATTGCCGCGCGATGCTTCCGGGTTCGAGCATGCTGGCAATGGGAATGTTCTTTGCCGCTTGCAGACAGGATACGCTCCTTATCGGCTTAGTGTGGGTGTTCAATGCAGGTGAGGTCAAGCCCAAAGAATGAGCCACGGTCTGGGCGGGCTTGGCACAGCCCTTGGGGAATGGCAATCGCCCTAGTTGGGATCTTGGCCTTGCTGCTGCTCGGTGCCGGATGTTCTGGCCAGGGGGAATCTGTGGCTTCCCCCCCTGCGTTGATCCCTCTCCCGCCTCAGCCGGGAACCGAGTCGATTCCCATGCCGGTGCGCACGCTGGGCAACAGCCGCTTTAAACTGCTGGGCTTGAACGTGGGGGTGGCCGGAGCCGGTGCAGAGTTGCTCCTGGATACGGGCTCGGCAGGTTTGCGCATTGTAGCGACGGCGGCAGGTCGCTTTGGCCTGGAGCGGACGGGGATCCCTTCCACCGTGACGTTCGGAGATGGCACGCAATTTATCGGGGTGTTGGCCCGCGCCCCCTTCAGCATAGGAGGGATCCCCAGTCGGGAGCCGGTAACGATTCAGTTGATCGACCGGATCACCTGTGTGGACGCCCTGGTGGCCAGTTGTTCAGAGAACTTGTTTGGAGAAGGGCGGCCCTTCGCCGGGATCCTAGGCACGTCCTTGGATGAGCGCAGCCCCGACCGCGAGCTGTTTAGTCCGCTCACCCGCCTTCCGGGCAATTTCCGCTCTGGGTACATTATTCAAACGGGGGGCTTCAACTCCACCCAGGGCCTGTTCACGGTTGGCCTAACGGCTGCCAACACCGTCGGCTTCAATTTCCGGCAGTTTCCCCAGGTGGGAAGCTTTCCCGACGGCACCCCCATCTGGCGGGATGAGGCTTTACAAGTGGCCTACAGCATCAGCAACACTTCTATTCAAAATGCTCTCAGCCCCACCGTTTTTGACAGTGGTTCTTCCGACATTTTTCTCAACGTCAGGCTGTTGGGGGCAGCTCCTTTCTCCACCTCGACCTTGCCCCCCGGCGCTGAATGGCGAGCTGTGCTGGAGGGGGCTTTTGACTACCGCATTCGGGTTGGCTTTCCCATTACGCCCAGCCGGGATCGGATTTTTGTTAACGGCAACCAAGGAGTGCAACTGTTGGGCATGCCACTGTTTTTCAACGCCGACGTTGCCTTTGATATTGAAGGCGGTCGGATCGGCTTTCGCCTACGTTGAGACGAAGTTGTTTTCAACATCCAAAAGCATTGGGATCACTTGCGGAGAAGAACTTGCCATGTTCGGCCGAGCCTTGAAAACCGGGAACAGCACGCTGCACAGATGGCCTTGGGTTTGGGGGCTACTGCTGCTCTGTTGGCTAGGGCTGAGCGGGCCGGCTTGGTCGATCAGCTTGGGGGATCCCTTGCCGGAGTGGGCTGAGTCTGTGCAGGTGGGACGACAGCGGCTGCGCGGGGTGGAGCAATACCGCGGCCAGGAACAAATCCGCGCCTATGGCAACGAAGCAGGACGGGTGTTTTGGATTCAAATCAACAGCAGCGCTGACTTGCCCCCGGATTACCGAGACTATTTGGGCGAATACCAACAATTTCTGGTAGAAGCTGTAGAAGTGGTGCCGTTGCGAGCCCGACGGCTGCGCTTCCGCCAGGGAAATCGCAGCGCCGAGTGGCAGGTGGTGGGCATGAGCGGTCGGTTTCAGGCAGAGGCGATCAGCGAAGATTTGGCCCCGCAGCCGTGATTTCCACCTTGCCTTGCCCCACAAGCACCGGCTGCTGTGAGGCTCGAGACCGTTCTGCCAACAGTTGCCTGCATAGGGGCAGGATCTCGTCCAAGACCGCTTGGGCGGTGGGGTAACGGGCATCTGCGTCGGGAGCAACCATGCGCTCCAAAATGGCCAGCAGGCGGGGATCCCCGAAGCCGAAGGGGATGGCTTCTGCCAAAGGTTCGCCGATCTGCGGCAACGTCCCTACGGACATTTCCACCGCCACCCGTCCAAGGGCGAAAATATCACTGTTGAAGCGGGGGCAGCCAGACAACTGTTCAGGGGGAGCATAGTCGCTGGTGCCGATGAAGACACCGGGGAAGCGATCTTGGCCGGGCTGGTTGCCAATGTGTTGGATGGCACCGAAATCGATCAGGGTGAAGTGGGTACGTTGGCCTCGTCGGGTTTGGATGATATTTGGGGGTTTGATATCGCCGTGGATAACGCCGTGCTGGTGGACAAAGACAAGGATCTTGAGAAGCTCACAGAGGAAGTAGGCGGTTTGGGCCGGCGACCAGATCACTCCCCGATTGGCGTGTTGCCGCAGCGAGGATCCCCGGACAAAATCTTGCACGGTGTAGAACTGCCCGTCTTCTTCAAAGTGGGCCAACAGCTTGGGAATATGAGGATGGTGGCCCAGCTTCTCCAGAATTTTAGCTTCCCGCTCAAAGGCTGCCCTGGCAATTTCGGCTATTTTTTCGTGTTTCCCGGTTCGGTCTTCCTCTGCTTTGTCATCCATGCGTCGCAGGCGCTTGACCACACAGAGGGGATGGCCGGGGCGATGGGTATCGCGGGCTAGGTAGGTTTGGCTAAAGCCGCCGATGCCGATCAAACGTTCCATTTGGTAGCGCCCATTGCCAACCTGGTTCGGTTGCTTGTCAGCACAGGCTCCCTGGGCCGCGCCCAAAGCAAGTTGCGAGCGAATGCGGGCCAGCACAACCTCTGGAACGAAAGGCTTGGTGAGGTAGTCATCTGCCCCCAGGTCAAAGGCGG
Source organism: Synechococcus sp. R55.2 (assembly GCF_047462075.1). NCBI lineage: Bacteria > Bacillati > Cyanobacteriota > Cyanophyceae > Synechococcales > Synechococcaceae > Synechococcus > Synechococcus sp. R55.2. Next base: position 25,760 of record NZ_JANSIH010000138.1, on the reverse strand, counting down.
CCACCATTGCCGCTGCATCGTTGTAGCCGGAAAGAATCAGCACCGGCAACTCCGAGCGGGAACGGGCCGAGCGGATCATCTGCAACAGCTCCAGCCCATTCAGCTCCGGCAGCGCCAACTCCATCAGCACCAGATCTGGCGATTGATGAATGATGGCTTCCAAAGCCTTAGTGCTGTTCTGCGCTTCAAGGACGCTGTACCCAGCTTGCTCAAGGTGGGATCTCAACTGCCGGTTAACCGCGGGATCCCTGTCCACCAGCAGAATTTTGCCAAGCCGTTTTGCAGAGGTCATCGCAAGCGCCCGCGCAGCCCTGAGCTGAGTATATCCAATCATGCCGTTCCTCAACGGTGTTCCCCATCTGCATAAGTGCAGGCAAAGTACACATCAGCCCTATGCACCTGGGCCTTTGTCGGCAACTATGACAAAGGTTACGTCGTAGCCCCCTCTCTTGATTGTCACTGGGGTAGAAGAAAGGGATCCCTGGCTAAGTATCGATGGTGAAGGCTTATCATGGAAAGGAGTTTAAACGCAGAGTTTCTCAATGAGCCTACTCCAGCAAAAAGTTGAGGCTACACTCAATCACTTCTTCGTCAAGGAGCTAACTCAAGAAGAGCTCACCTTCTATGAGTATAGTTGCAGGCCAAACCCTCTTCCAGATCTAGGAGAGGAGCAGAGGGCTCTCTCCAAGATTTGTAATCAGCTAGGTGTAATGGCTGTTCGTCTGGGAAATCGCATCATAACCCGAGAAAAAGTTCCGGCCAGTAAACTCAAAACAGAGGAATGGGAGTTGGAAGAGCTTGGTTCTAAGGCTCTAGATTGTACAGACCCTACAGAGAGACAGGCTCTAGAAACTTTCGAGCGCAAGAAACTAGATTGGAGTCTAAGATCTAAGTACAAAAAAACAGAGATTGAGCGATCAACAGGAGGAGGATTGATCTGGTGGGTTACGGGTCTGGAAGGAGTAGAACGGATTAAGGACTCGGAAGGAGTAAAACCACTTTGCGGAGATGGGTGGGAGGTTCACAGAGGAAGAGAGCTAGACGTTGTTATTAGACAAGATAAGAAGCTCTATCTAGAGATCGACATCCGATACCATTTCTACAGCCCATGGACGCTGCATGAGTGGCTGGAAAATTACCCAGATGTCTCAATTGAAATTGTACGAAACACATACAGGACAAAAAATAATAAATACCCAACTTGGGAGTATCGAGGCATTATTTCCAATCAGTCGCCAAGGGAAGTATGGTTAGCGGAGCTAAACACTAGCTTAGCGGATTATCATGTACAGAAGTACGGAGCAACTCCAGAAGAAGTTGATGGCTCTCTGGTGGTTCAAGTGGTCTCGAGAGAACGCAATTTCAGACAAAAGGCAGAGCCTATCCTTCATCTATCGCGGAGACTGTCGCCTGTTTTAACTTTGGAGATGCTAGCAAGTATAGAAGATCAAAGATGGACTGGCAAAAAAGTTAGCTCCTTGGTTAGCGAGCACATCAGAAAAAGTTTAGAAGAGAGATTGAAAGAGTCTAAAGAGACCGCAAAAACTATTATAAAAAATGTCTACAATATTTCTGACTTTCAGGCTGATCCCCTAAAAGCAGAAGGATACATTATGCCAAGGCCAAGGCTATTGGGGTTTGGTCATAGACAAGTCCAAAACCCCGCGAGAGTTAGGTACCAAGGATGTGCAAGAGTTGGCGAGACAAAGTTTGGACTTCTAAATCTTGACGATAATAAACGTGAGTATCCTACTGAGGTTCGCAAGTGCCTACTTGAAGTAGCTAAAAAGAGCGGAGCAAGAGTTGAAATAGACTTTTACGCAACCCGTCAAGATTTGCCTGAAGGCGACCTTGCTCAACAGAGGTTTTGGCAAAGCTGGGCCGACAAAGGGATCAAAACCGTTCTGGTTGTCATGCCCTTGTCGCCTAATGAGCACAAGCAAAAGATCCGCTTGCAAGCACTTCGAGCAGGAATAGCAACTCAGTTTATGATTCCTGGAGCTGACCCCTACAAAGCTCTAAATGTCGTACTAGGACTTCTGTGTAAAGCTGCGTGGCAACCCGTGTTGCTTGAACCCCTCGATCATCCTGAGTGCTCCGAGCTTACCATTGGTTTTGATGTGGGGACGAATCGAGAGCTTTACTACGGAACCTCTGCCTTCGCGGTACTGGCCAATGGTCAAAGCTTAGGCTGGGAGTTGCCCGATATACAAAGAGGAGAAACTTTTTCCGGCGAGGCAATTTATCAAACCGTGTCCAAGCTCGTCAATAGATTCTACAACAAATTTCATCGATACCCTAGAAAGGTTCTTTTGATGAGGGATGGCTTAGTTCAAAGAGGCGAATTTGATAAAACAATTGAGGAACTAAGAAAAGAAAAGATTGCTGTGGATATTGTTGGGGTGCGCAAAAGTGGCGCGGGAAGAATGGGGATTCAAGAAGAAGGCAGATATAAAGATGCTGCGATAGGCACCATTATTTTCAATCACCCTGAAAAGTCATTTACTCTAGTAACAAGTCAGCCCATCAAGAAGGGTTCAGGCTCCATTGGGAGTGCAAGGCCATTGCGAGTTATTCACGAATATGGAAGCACCCTCTTGGAAGTACTGGCCCTGCAAACCTACCATCTTTCTCAGCTTCATCCTGCTAGTGGGTTTCAGCCTTGCAGGCTCCCTTGGGTGTTGCACTTTGCCGACAAAAGCAGTAAAGAGTTCCAGCGCATTGGCAACAGCATTTTTAGTGTGCTGCAGAACATAAACCGAGAGAAGTTGATTGCCGTCTAGCCAAGGGAGGGGATCCCCACCTGCCGGCCTTGCTAGGATTGGGGGGGTGGTTGGTGTTGCGGCTATGGAGATGAATGAGGTCTGGAAGACCTTTCTGAGCAATCCTGTTCCGTTCTGTGGCGGTTTTCTCAGCGGCCTGCTGCGTTTGGATGTGAAGCAAGATCCGCTGCGCAGTTGGCTGGAGTCCCAGGGGCTGAGGGTGGAGGAGCCCCCGCCTTCCGGTCGCTCCGACGGCCCCCAATCCATTTCCATTGAATAGGCGTACTCAATCGGCGGGCAGAGAGTAGGGATCCCTTCCAAAGGGTTACTCACGGTCGTGGGAAGCGCTCCGATCCCGGCAGAAGCAGTGGCAAGAAGGGCAACAAGAGCAGGGTTGCGAGGTGAGCTGATGTTCCCTGAACCCTCCCAATTTAGGAAGCGGCAGGGATCCCTTCGAGGCTGGGGCTATCTCGGCGGGGTGGTGTTCCTGGCAACGGGACTGGTCGGTCTGCCGTCAGGGGATCCAGCCGTGGCCCAATCGGCTCCCTCTTCTCTTGCCAGCCCTAAGCAGGATCCCCAAGCTTGGCTGGAGCGCTACAACGCCGCTCTAGAGCAATTGCCCCCTTTGCCCAACTTGCAATATCGCCAGCAGGTGCGGGTGGAGGGATCCCAAACCTTCACAGCCACGTTGGATGTGCTCTACCGCCGCGACGGCAGTTGGCAGGCTTGGGTAGCCGAAGGGGATCGCATCCGCCTCTTGGATTCGCGCCAATTGGAAGTGGTGAACCAGTCGGATCTGCTGCAGCTGTACTCGGTGTATGTGAGCCGACCGGAAGCCCTCTTGCCCTCGGTGAGCTTTTACTTGAAGGCGGATCCCAGCCGCTACCGCGTCCTCTCCTCAGAACGGGTGGATTTGGCTGGATCCCCTGTCCAGCACTTGCGCCTAGAGCCCATTCAGGAAGGCCAGTTGCGGGAGCTGTGGCTGGATCCGCAGTCGGGGCTGCCGCGGCAGGTGTTGCTGTTTTTGTCGGGGGTGTGGGGGCAGGCCTATGTCCTGATGGGGTTTACGGCGGTGCCAGCTCCCGAGGGAGGGGAGCGCTACTGGCTGCCGGAGAGCACCCGCATCAATTTGGGCTATGGCTTTTGGACCCTGGAGGGCCTGAACCGCCGCGTGTTCAGGGGATCCCTGTCCATCCAGCATGACTACCAGGACTACCGCATTTTGCCAGAAGGGACGCAGTTGCGCTTTTTGCCTTCGCAGCCGCCGGTGGATGCGCCGCCGGTGGTAGCCGGCCTGCCGGGGAGCGCTCCTCAAGCGGAGTTGGGAGATGTGCGGGCCTTGGGAGTGGATGAGCAGGGCAACCAGCAGTTCAGCATTGGCCTGGGCCGGCGCTCCAGCCCGGACAATTCCTTGGAAGACCGAATCGTTGCTTTCAACCTAACCCGACCCACCAGCCGCAACGCCCTGACCCAAATCGATACTTTAGCTCTTTTGCCTCTGGGGAATGGCCAGTTGCCCATCTATCTCTTCCAATTCGACACCGGTCGCCCCCTCTCGCCCCTGCAGGGGGTAGAGCGCCCGCAGGTGGATCCCAACGAGGTCTTCGCTCCTAAGCCGCCAGCCATCAAACTCTTTGGAGATTAGCTCCCCAATGCTGATAGATGCTGCCTATGGGGTGATCCCCATCCTGCCCCACCCACCCGCCCAGGAAGCTCCCGGACCCGGCTCTTCGCATTTGTATCTGCTCATCCAGCACCAGAAGGGGCATTGGGCTTTCCCAAAAGGGCACAAGGATGGCTCCGAAAGCGACCTGGAGGCGGCACAGCGAGAATTGCGAGAGGAAACCGGCTTGACCGACTACCAGCTTCTGACCCTGCCCGGCCAGTCTGACCCTTTGACGCTGCAGGAAGCCTACACCTTTACGGATCCAGAGGGGAACCGAGTGGCCAAAACCGTTACCTACTACGTGGCCTTGCTGCCGCCCCAATTTCCTCCCCCTGAGCTACAGGTGCAACCAGAGGAGGTGGCCGCCTACCGCTGGTGCTCCTACCCCGAAGCCTTGGAGCAGATCAGTTTTGAAGAGAGTCGGCAACTGCTGCGCCGCTGCCAAGCCCACCTGGAGCAGCTTTGGAAATTGGAGAAGACCTAAGTTCCGTATTTTTACGGAAGAGGTTTATCGGGGTTACCTTTATACTGTCCTGCGGGCTTTCCGTGGGAAGTTCCCGAGTAAGAAAGCCAGCAGACAATCTGAGGGCTAGCCTTCACCTTTAGAGATTGGCTGATGAGCAATAGTCATCGATCTCCCCAGGAGGAGAGTTTTTCTGAATACGGATTGAACGCTGAAACTGCCTTTGAGTTCGTGCAGCCTTGGCCGTCTTGTTGGGCTTGGCTCATCTAAAAGATCTCGTCTGGGTCAGGGCTGGGCTTGAACTGTATTCTGGAAAGCATTTTTTCACCGGCTTGTGGGGTAGCTAAGACTTCAGTCGTGTCATCAACCTCAGCGCAGGAAATTGTCCGAGCACGTCCTCTCGACCCATGAACCGTCCCCCCGTCTGTACAGAAGTCTCGGCCCATCTGCTGAACGCAGAGGTCAGCTTCACAGGAGTTGTTCGGTATTTCAGTGCCTTGGACAAAGGGGAGGGGCTGGGCACTTGGTCATTGGTGTTTCACCAAGGTCGCCTGGGGTTTGCTCACCACAGCTTGGAGCCCTTGGAGCGCTTGGAGCGCCACCTGCGTCGGCTCAGCCATCAAGTCTTTTCTCTGACTCGCCAAAATTGCCTACGCATCCATCGGCAGGTGGAGGCGCTATTGGCTCAGGAGACTGGGCCTCTACCTGCAGACCTTCTGGGGCTGAGTTGGATGGTAACGGAGCAACTGCTGCCTTGGGAAGCTGCGCGCAGGTTGAATGCTTGGATCGGCGAGGAGGTGCTGCAAAATCTGTTGCTGGTTCCAGGGGGCTTTCAGCAGGAGATCATCCCACTGGACAACGTGCCCACCCTGGGCCAGTGGGATGGGGGATCCCTGCTCGACCTGATCCAAAAGCGGCTACGGGCATGGCAATCTTTGGGGCCTGAGATCACCTCCCCCTACCAACGGCCCTACTTTGCCAGCCGGGCCCAGGCAGAACGCCTTCCCGCCGAGCAACAGGAACGGCTAGGCCGGTTACTGAAGGGGTTTAGCTTCCGCCAGTTGAGCGCCCTTCTCGATCAAGACGACCTCCAGATCGCTCGCCGCCTACATCCTCTGGTCAAAGCCGGTATCCTTGTCCTGCGGGATCCCCAGCCCCCCTTTGATCGGCTGCCCAAAACCTACTCGGCCAAGCTTGAGACAGAATCACAGCCCTCAGAAACTCCCACCGTCCCTCTTCACCTGGCCAACGGGCTTGCAGATCTAGGCCCATCTCCCCAAGCCTCGAAAACCTGGATTGTGGCCTGTATTGACGACAGCGAAGCCATGCTCAGCGAGTTGCAGCGGTTGTTGGAAGGGCACAACCTGGTCATTCACACCATCAGCGACTCTTTGAAAGCCCTGATGAAGCTGACCACCCTCAAGCCAGATTTGATCCTGCTGGACGTGGGTATGCCCAACGTGGATGGCTACCAATTGTGCAGCCTCATCCGCAAATCCTCCGTGTTAAAGGATGTGCCGGTGGTGATGGTCACAGGCCACAAAGGTCTGATCGATCGGGTGAAGGCGCGCCTGGCCGGTGCCACCGATTACCTGACCAAGCCCTTTCGGCAGGAAGAATTGCTGCAGATGGTGTTTCGCTATCTCAGCTAGGGATCCCTCTAAAGGTTCGTCGAAAAAGAGATAAGGAGATGTCGATCATGGTGAAAGTTCTTGTGGTGGAAGATGTGGCCTCGGAGCGACAGCTCATCAGCGATTACCTCCGCTCAGAAGGCTATCAGGTGGTAGCGGTGGCCAACGCCCAAGAGGCATTGCAGCAGATCCGCAACGACAAACCCGATGTGGTGCTGACGGACTTGGTCATGGAAGGCATGAGCGGGCTGGAATTGTGCCGCCAAATCAAGAAAAACCCGGAAACCCAAAAGTTGCCCGTTGTGGCCTGTACTTCTAAAAATCAAGAGCTGGACAAACTCTGGGGCATGAAGCAAGGGATCGATCTTTATCTGACCAAGCCTTTTACCCGCGAAGACATTTTGCGGGCCGTGAAATCAGTAGTGCTCAGCCCGAGCTCATGATTTTTGCCACTCCTGTCCTTGCTGAGCTGCGCCTCCAGTTAGGATCCCTGTGATTATCACGAATTGTTCTTAGGAGATGTCTTAGAATTGGCAGAGCGAGAACGGCAATGGCGGTAGCTTTCTCCCCACACAGCCCTACTTCTACCCGTACCGGCGAGCTGTACTTACATCTACAGTTGGGGGTAGACTGTCGGGCCCTTTTGCCCATGGCATTTGCCCAGGAAGCTCTAATTGTTGGCCCGCACCACTTTACCCTTCTCCCCAACCAGCCCGCATGGGTGCTGGGCTTGTTCAACTATCGCAATCGCATTCTCTGGGGACTGGATCTGCCGCAATTTCTCGGCCTAGAGCCCTTGGACTTTGGGCAGCCCGAACACCACTTGGTGGTGATGCGCCCAGAATTTGGGGGCTCTGCATCGCCAGTGCGAACAGGCTTGGGCCTGGCAACCCAACACGTGAAAGGAGTAGCTCGAGTGCCCGCCGAGGAGATCCAACCCTTAACAAAAGCCCAGGCAGCACAAAACAACTTTCGACTGGAGAACTTCTACGACTCTTGCAAAGGGCTGGTGTTGGAAGGGGATGAGCCTCTCTGGGTGCTCGACCCTCTTGCCATTGTCCAAAAGCTCAACTCAGTTGATTCCTCGGCAAACCCTTGATCTTGGCGACCTTTTCCCCGACTTACCCTCACTTAAAGGCAAAATTCTATGGTTTCCTTCCGTCCCCTCTTTCTCAGGCCTGCTCCATCTTCCCGGCCCCAACGCAAAGTCGCGGGATCCCGCCTGGCCCTGGCAATCAGTTTTCCTCTGGGCATCAGCTCCCTGCTGTTTGCCGTCTCTGCCGGCAGCGTAGCCCGCACCTATTTCGAGTTCAAGCCGGCGATCTCGCGGCAGTTCACCCTGCAAAACCTGAGCGATCAGGTGATCTATTTGGATGAAGTCTTGACCATGTCTGCCCGCATGGCCGCTGCCAGCGGGGATCTGTCCTGGGAAGAGCGCTACAACATCCATGTCCCTCAGTTGGATGAGGTGCTGGCGGAGATTCAGCAATTGGATCCCGCCTCTTACGAAGCCTATGCAGCCAAAACCACAGCAGCCAACATCAAGCTGGTGGAGTGGGAAGTGCAGGCTTTTGATCTGATTCGGGCCGGCGAGCAGGAACGGGCTTTCAACTTGCTGCACAGCCCTGAGTACGAAGAGCAAAAGCGCATCTACGCCGAAGGGATCAACCAAACCCTGGAGGCCATTCGCAGCAACATTCAGGCCAGCGTCCAGCTTTACGAGCAAAATCTGCTGCAGGCTTTGATCTTTTCCGGCATCAGCTTCCCGATTCTGCTGCTGAGCTGGGGGATCATTTTGATCCTGGTGCGCAACTTTGTGCGGGAACGCAACGCCACCTACGAGCGACAAGTTTCCGACACCCGACTGGCCCAGCGGTTTGCCGATATTGCCCGGATTCGCCAAGAGCAAGAGCTGATCGATCCCCTAACTGACTTGTTGGGCGAGATGCGCCAGCGCTTCGGTGCCGAACGAGTGGCCTTCTATCGCTTGACCGCTCCCGAAGAGGCGCAGGTTATCGCTGAATCTCACGACAGCCGCCTGCCCGACACCTTGGGCACCCTCCTCCGCAGGATCCCGGCTCCGATCCAGCAGGCTCTCCACGGCGGGCAAGTTTACGCTTTTGGCCCGGTGCCTAGGCCAGATCTGGGCGCCGACTACCTGCAGAGGCTGGCCACAGCCCAACTGAAAGCCGAGATGATAGCGCCGGTGGTGCGTGGCGATGAGCTTTACGGTTTTTTGGCAATAGGCCGCGCCCAAAGCCAGAGCTGGTCTGACGAAGAACAGAAAACCTTGGCAGAGCTGGCCAACCGCCTGGGTCAAGCTTTGGGTAACCTGGGGGCGCTGGAGCAAAAAGCCGTGGCCGCCCAGGAACGGGAGCGGTCGGAAGCGCTGCAAAGAGAGCTGCTGCAGCTTATCAGCGAGGTCACAGAAGCCTCGCGGGGGGATCTCACGGTGCGGGCGCAGCTAACAGCCGGACAAGTTGGCATCATGGCGGACTTTTTCAACGTCATTATCGAGAGCTTGCGCGACATCGTGATTCAAGTGCAGCAGGCCGCCGGTCAAGTCAACCAATCCATTGGTCGTGACGAGGCAGCCATTCGCGAGTTGGCCGAAGCCGCTCTCCGACAGGCCACCCAAATCGAAGAGACCTTGCGCTCTGTCGAGCAAATGACGCTCTCAATCGAGGAGGTAGCCGATAAAGCCCAACAGGCCGCCACCGTTGCCGAATCTGCCGCCGCCACGGCCATCAACAGCAGCTTGACTATGGATCGCACAGTGCAAAACATCCTGCAACTGCGGGAAACGGTGGCCGAAACGGCCAAGAAGGTGAAGCGGCTGGGGGAATCTTCCCAGCAGATTTCCAAGGTGGTGTCCTTGATCAACCAGATTGCGCTGAAAACCAACCTCTTGGCGGTGAACGCCAGTATCGAGGCAGCCCGTGCTGGCGAAGAAGGGCGAGGTTTTGCGGTGGTCGCCGAGGAAGTCGGGGCACTGGCGGCCCAGTCGGCAGAAGCCACCCGCGAGATCGAGCGCATTGTGGAAGGGATCCAACGGGAAACCGGCGAGGTGGTACAGGCGATGGAAACCAGCACCGGCCAGGTGGTGGAGGGAACCCGCTTGGTGGAAGCAGCCAAGCAGAGCCTGGGACAAATTGTGGAAGTCTCGCGGCAGGTGAACCAGCTCTTTCAGGCCATTGCCCGCTCCACCGATGCCCAGGCAGATGCATCTCAAACGGTGCGCCAGTTGATGCAGCAAATCGCCAACATTGCCGCCCAGACGGCGGCAGCCTCGCAGCAGGTGGCCAACTCTCTCCAGGCTACGGTGGCGGTTGCCCGTCAGTTGCAGACTTCTGTGTCCACCTTCAAGGTGGGGGAGGCGGTTTAGCATGGGGCCGAATCCCACTTCCCTCGACCCACGCGAGTGGCAGGTTAGGCTGCAGTTTTTGGACGAAGCCCAGGCTTACCTCGACACCCTGGAGGCAGGGGTGTTGGGCCTGGGATCCCAGAGTTTGGATCGCCCCCGTTTGGATCGCTTGCTGCGGGCTGCTCATTCCATCAAGGGCGGGGCGGCCATGATGGGCTTTCCGGTGCTTAGCGACTTGGCCCATCGCCTGGAAGATGGTTTCAAGATCTTGCAGGTGGATCCCCAAAAAGCCGACCCCGCAGTGGAGCGCAACCTCTTGGCGGCGTTGGATTGCATGCGCCAAATAGCCCAGCAGCACCGCCAGCAGCGGCTTTTGGACGAATCTTGGCTGGCAGAGCGGGTGCAGCCTCTTTTCGATCAATTGCGAGAGCAGTTGGGAGAGTTGCAGCCTGAGGACAACGTCCAAGTCCTGGCAGCAGAGGCCGGGGGCGATATGCGGGTGCTGCTGTTTGCAACCGAGGTGGAGGCCTGTCTGCAGCGGTTGGAAGGTGTGCTGGCCCACCCCGAGCAGCCCTGTTTGCGGGAGGAGTTTCTCATTGCTGCCCAAGAGCTGGGGGCGCTGGGGGAAATGTTGGATCTGCCTGCCTTTGCCACCCTGTGCGGCTCAGTAGTCCAAGCTCTGGAGACGCTGCCGCCAAATGCCAAGGAGCAGGTGTTGCCCGTTGCTCAGGCGGCTTTACAAGCTTGGCGACGCTCGCAGGCCCTGGTGCTGGTCGGTCAGGTCGCTCTTCTCCCCAGCTCCTGGGATCCGGCAGAGCCTCCAGTTTCCCCCCCGCCAGAAGCCCCTCCCCCTGCAATGGCAGGAGCCACCGAGCTGCCGGATTCGATTCCAGCCGGGGCCAAAAGCGCTGCCGAGATGCTACGGGTGCCGGCTCGCCCTCTGGAACAGTTGGGGGAGCTGTTGGGAGAGCTCATAGGGGAGCGCAACCGCTTAAACAGTCGCCTGCAACGGCTGCGGGAGCTGGTCAGCTTGTTCAAACGGCGGGTTCGCACTCTAGAAGAAACCAACAGCCGCCTGCGCAGCAGCTACGACCGCGTCGCTGCCACCGTGCCTGCTTCTGTGCTCTTGAAAAAAGAAGGGGATCCCGGCCTGACCTTGGCCGATACCTTTGACCTCTTGGAGATGGATCGCTATGGAGAGATGCACCTGCTGACCCAAGAGGTGATGGAAACCGTTGTGCAAATTGATGAGGTAACCCACGATATCGACACCACCCTGCAGGAGACCGAAGGCAGCGCCCGCCAGCTCAGCCGCCTCTCCAGGCAAATGCAAACCCGTCTCGACCAGGTGCGCATGCAGCCTCTATCGGATTTGACGGATCGCTTCCCCAGAGCGCTGCGGGAGCTGAGCTTAGCCCATGGCAAGCCCGTGGAGCTGCGGGTCTTGGGGGGATCCACCCTAATCGAGCGCTCGATTTTGGAGGCCTTGGCGGATCCCTTGTTGCACTTGGTGCGCAACGCCTTTGACCACGGCATCGAGGCTCCAGACACCCGCCTGGCCCAGGGCAAGCCGGCCAAGGGCCTCATCGAAATTGCCGCCAGCCAACGGGGCAACCGCACTCTGATCACGGTGCGAGACGATGGGGCAGGGATCTGTCTGGATAAAATCCGGGCCCGCGCCTTGCAGATAGGGTTTTCCGCTGCCGACCTGGCTGAGGCCAGCTCCCAGGAGCTGCTGGAGTTGATCTTCCAGCCGGGCTTCAGCACCGCCGAGCGAGTCAGCGAGCTATCTGGACGGGGAGTGGGTCTAGACGTGGTACGCACCAACCTGCAACGAATTGGCGGCCAGGTGCAGGTGGAATCTTGGCCGGGACGGGGCACGCTGTTTACCCTCACTCTGCCCGTTTCTTTGAGCGTCACCCGCGTGCTGCTGACAGAATGCCAGGGGTTGATGTTGGCTTTTCCGGCCAACGCAGTGGAAGAATTGCTTATCCCCCCGCAGTTGCCTGCCGATTCCTTTCTCTGGGAAGGGGAGCAGATCCCTTTAATTCCTGTGGGCCACTGGTTTCGCTTCGCGCGCTGGCAGCCTCGCCGGGAAATTGACGAGACCCCCCTTCTCGACCGACCTGTGGTGCTGCTGGTGGTAGAAGACAACCGGCCCTATGGCCTGTTGGTGGATCGCTTTTGGCGGGAGCAAGAGGTAACTCTGCGCCCGGTGGAGGGAGGTCTGCCTCTGCCGTCGGGATTCTCCGGCTGTACGGTTTTGGCCGATGGGCGAATCGCTCTTTTCGTGGATCCGCCTGCCCTCTTGAGCTGGCTGCTCGCCCAGCGGGATCAGCCCTGTCAGTCGGCAAGGGATCCCCTTCCCCAGCCCAGGTTTGCCGCCCAGCCCACCCTGCTGGTGGTGGAAGATTCGGTCAACGTGCGCCGCTTCTTGGCCATGACCCTAGAAAGAGCAGGGTTCCGGGTTGAACAGGCTCGCGACGGACAAGAGGCCCTCGAGCACTTGCAGAGAGGAATTCCCATCCGAGCGGTGATTACCGACATTGAAATGCCGCGGCTGGATGGCTTTGGCTTGCTGGCCCAGATTCGTGCCCACCCCCTGTATGACCAGCTTCCCGTGGTCATGCTCACCTCCCGCAGTGGCGAGAAACACCGCCAACTGGCCCAGCGGCTGGGAGCCAGCGCCTACCTCTCCAAGCCCTTCCAGGAACAGGAGCTGATCCAAAAGCTGCGGCAACTGCTGCAACCAGCCTCTTCGGCACCTTCCACCGGCGTTTTGATGGCGAGGTAGTCCATGCCCCTGCTTTCCCCTCTGCGCCTGCGTCGTCTGGCTCGGCAAGAACAACTGAGAAACCGGCAGACCTTGATTACTTTCCAACTGGGCTCCTACTGCTTCGGCCTCCCTGTTGATCGGGCGCGGCGAGTTTTTAGCTGGGCAGAGTTTCAGCTTGCTCAGGAGGGCGGCCCCCAGCTTTTGGATACCGGTCGTTTGTTGCTGGGCCGAGGGATCCCTTTTCAACCGGAAGGGGTTATTCTGTTGCAGCCAGGCAGTTCTGAGGACGGATTGTCCGACCAGATCGACAACCCAGAAACAGGGGCTCTGCCCATTCCCACTCAGCCCCTCCTGCGCCGTCTGCCCTCTTCCCAGTTGCAGCCTCTCCCCAGCCGCTATGCAGCTCAGGCCCGCCAAAGGGGTATTGTGCAGTGGATCCCGCCAGTTGAAGGTCAGCTCCCCCTGTTGGTGTTCGACCCTCATCTCTGGCCTGCCTGTTCTTGAGAAGGGAGAAGGGGCAGTTGCAGCTCTGGATTCTCCACGCGGGTTAGCTCCCAGCGGAAGTGCTCCCCACCCCGTCGCTGCCAATTCAATTGGAAGGGTTGCTCCAGCGCATTCACCTGATCTCGCGTCAGGTTGGCCAAGGGGCCGCCGGATCCCTCGATCACAAACCAGAGAGTGGCCTGTCCTTGGCGACTGGGATCCCCTGGGCCGAGCTGCACCTGCAGCGCTTGGGGTTGGAGGCGCAAGCGAAAAAATTGCCCGAAGATCTCGCGGCTGTAGGCCAGCGCCCGCTGCTTATCCAGGCCCCAACCATCGCTATAGGCCTCAGAGACCAGCATCTCCACCTGATCCCAGTTGCGCTGCTCCACCGCCCGCAGCAATCTCTCCGTGTGGACGCGGATTTGTCGCTCAGGCCGCCCGTATTGCCAAAAGGCTCCCACCCCGATAGCCAAGACGACGGATCCCACCACCCCCCAGCGCAGCCAGGGGGGAAGGGGTGAAGGGGGAGAAGAGACAGAAGCAGACAAGGGATCCCTCTTGGGCAGTAGGGGGATTGCTCCCTCTAGCCTACGGGATCTACATGTGAGAAGATCAAAGCCTGACCCCGAAATCTGTGCAGCCTCTGCCGGTCACAGCACGCTCCCGAAATTTAGCCAACCGGTCATGACCAAGTCCAACGACCGCCTACTGCTGGAGTTTGAGCAGCCTGTCGCCGCCCTAGAACAACGGATTCAGGAAATTCGGGCCTTGGCAGAAGAAAACGACATCGATGCCTCTGAGCAAATTCGCCAATTGGAAGCCAAAGCCGAAGAGCTGCGCCGTGAGATCTTCAGCCAGCTCACGCCGGTAGAACGGCTCCAGGTGGCCCGTCACCCCCGCCGCCCCACCACCCTGGATTACGTACAGACCATCTGTGACGACTGGTTTGAGCTGCACGGGGATCGCCACGGCCAGGACGATCCAGCCATTGTGGGCGGGTTGGCCAAGCTGGGGGATCAGCCGGTGATGATCCTAGGCCACCAAAAGGGTCGCGACACCAAAGACAACATCCACCGCAACTTTGGGATGCCCAATCCCGCCGGCTACCGCAAAGCCCTGCGGCTAATGGAACATGCCCACCGCTTCGGCCTGCCCCTGCTCACCTTCATCGATACGCCGGGGGCTTACCCAGGCGTTAAGGCGGAAGCCGAGGGCCAAGGAGAGGCCATTGCCACCAACCTGCAGACCCTTTTCCGGCTGGAGATCCCCATCATCTGCACTGTCATCGGCGAAGGGGGATCGGGCGGAGCCTTGGCCATTGGGGTGGGCAACCGCATCCTGATGTTCGAGCACGCCGTCTACTCCGTGATCTCGCCGGAAGGCTGCGCGGCTATTCTCTGGAAGGATGCCAAGAAGGCTCCCCAAGCGGCGGCAGCCCTGCGCATTACCGCCCAAGACCTGCTGCAACTGGAGGTGATCGACGAGATCCTGCCAGAGCCGGTTGGCGGCGCCCACCGCGCGCCCTTGGAAGCTGCTCAAACCCTCAAAGAGGCTCTTCTCAGGCATCTCAAGGAACTTTCTAGCCTGAGCGGGCGAGAATTGCGCGAGGAGCGCTACCAAAAGTTTCGCCGCATGGGAGCGTTTCTGGAGCTTTCTGAATAGACTTATGCATCCCTGATTTATAGTCGTTTCAGATTAGGGTGAGACACCTGGGCCATTGATCGCGCCAGCGGGACGGAGTCCTTGAAAAGCCTTTTGGCCCCCTGCATTATTGCTCTGCAACGCCGATGCGACCAACATTTTAGGCGTGGGTGCAGTGTCCTGGTTTGAACTGAAATGACTATATTTGGGCTATATTTGGGGTTTAATTTGGGGTTTATTCGAGGGGAGAGGCCCTTTAGGAGCTGCTCTGGGATGAACTTCCGAAAGCACTCCGCGCCCTCAACCTGACCAAGAGGGGGCTAACTCCTACCAGGTTACCCGATCCCGCAGTTGCTCAATCCGGGCTGGGCCAATGCCATTGACCCGTTGCAGATCCTCCAAAGAGGAGAAGGGGCGGGCCTCGATAATGCGCTGCGCCAGGGCGGGGCCAATGCCGGGCAACTGTTCCAGCTCCGCCGCCGTGGCCGTATTCAGGTTAACGCGAGGGGATCCCCCAGGAGACGCCACCGGAAAAGCAACCGACGGGGAAGGGGATCCCGCCTCAGGAGGAAGAACGACCTCGACTTCCAGCAGCTCCGGCTCCGGTTCAGGCAAGGAAGCGGCAACGGGGACGGGGTTGGGGCAGCGACGGGACGCCTCTTCTGCCTGCTGTTGCAGGCGGCGGCTGGGGCCAAAGCGGGCATCGGCAATGAGCCGGTCGAACTCCCGCACAAAGTGATCCACCACTCGGCTATTGCGGATGATCAGGAGGTTTTCATCGTTGACGTGATTGGCGGCCATCGACCAGTTGTGGGATCCGGTGATCACGGTGGCGTTGGCGGTGCCAGGATCGACGAGGGCAAACTTGTGGTGTAGCTTGTCCCCCAGGGCCAGGTTGGGTGTCCCCACCGATTGGGCGGGCGTTGTCCAGGGCAGGCGGGCTGGATCCACGGTACAGTCTTCGCCGGGCAGCAGGAGCCCCCACATCTCCAGGGTGCGGCTGTAGTCTCGGAAGGCAAAACCGGGGTCGAACACCCCGCGGATTTCTACGTTGCGCTCCTGGCGCAGTTGCCTGAGTTGGTTGGCAATGCCCGGATCCGTAAAGACGAACAGAGCCAGATCCACCTGTTGCCGGGCTTGGGCCAGGGTGGCGGCAATAATGCCGTTGGAGGTGGCTTCGTAGGGCAGGGAGCGACTGGCAGGAGAAAAGTGAACCCTCACAATGGCATCGTCAATGTACACCGTTTCCAGGGGACGCTTGAGCTTTTGCACGCCGAAGCGGCTATCGGTCAAGCCACCGGGGCCATCGCCCCACATGAGATCGAATTCCTCGGTGTAGAGGCGGGCCAGCTCCGGGCTGTCCAGCAGCAGCAGATGGTTGGCATTGCCGACACTGCCAGGCGCATCAAAGTCCCCGTGAATATCAGAGAGGGTGAAATTGGCCGAGCCGGTCAAGACTTTCTGCCCGTCGATCACCACAAATTTGTGGTGCATCAGGCCACTGCCCTTGGAACCATCGGCGGTATCGTCCAGCCAGGGCACCTGGCCTCCATCCAGCAAGGCGTACACATCCCGCGTGGCGACCTCCTCAGCCGAAAACCGTCCATCCCGGTTCACATCCACCAGGTTGCGGTACTCCTCGAACTTGCTGCGGCTGCGCTCGTCCAGCGCCCGCACTTGGTCAGGGGTGAGTTGGTGCCAGGCCCGCACGTAGGTGTTTTCGGTAATGAAGCGCACCGGGATCCCGGCCTGTCGTCGCTCCACTAGGGCTTGGGCAATGAGCGGTAGGTTCAGCTCTTTCACGGCAATATCCACCGACTGACGAGCGGAGCGAATCTGGGAAATGATCAACTCTTCCAGGTTGTAGCCGTAGCGGCGGATCTGGCGGTAGGGATCCCGATAGGTGCTCTCGCGGCTTTGGTTGAACACCACCCGGATACGGGGGTGCTGCGGCAGAGGGGCCAGGGTGGGCAGCTCCGGCTCTTGGGGGTAGGGTCTGGGCCGAGGACCCACCCAGTAGCCGATCAAGACCAGAACGAGAAGCAGAGCAACCCAGGGCAGCCAGCGGCGGAGTTGCCGCAACCACGACGGGATCCCGTTCATGGCCTTTCTCCTCTCCAGCAATCACACCCCCAGGATACCGAACTTTATCGCAGCCACTTCTACGCGAAGGCGATCCCTGCTCTGCTCTACAGCTAACCGTGCGAGAGCGGCTGCTACCCCTAAGATGATGACAAATGTTTTAGAGTATTAACTTTTGTTATGAACTACAAAGCCCTCACCCTTGGGCTGACGGCGGCTGCTTGCTTAGCCTTGGTAGGCTGTGCCAGTTCCAGCAGCGATACGGCCATTGCCCCGCCGACGCCTACCCCAACTCTCTCTCCCAGCCCTACGCCGCTGCCCAACCTCGTCGCCGTTGCCGCCGCCAACCCCGACTTCAGTACCTTGGTGACGGCCCTGCAGGCAGCGGGCTTGGTGGGGACTTTGCAGCGGGAAGGTCCCTTCACGGTATTCGCTCCCACCAATGCTGCTTTTGCCGCTTTGCCCCCTGGCACGGTGGAATCTTTGCTGCGACCTGAGAACCGGGCAGAGCTGGTGCGCATTCTCACTTACCACGTGGTTCCTGGCTTGGCTCCTTCCAGTGCCCTCAGATCCGGCCAGCAGGTAACGACTTTGCAGGGATCCCCCGTCACCGTCACGCTTCTTGAGGGCGGACGGATTCGCATCAACAACGCCAACGTGATCGCCGCGGATATTCAAGCTTCCAACGGCATCATCCACGTCATCGACACCGTCTTGATCCCGCCTCGCTAGGGGTTTCGGGCATCATAGGATAAAGTCAAGTTCGGCGGTTGACCGAGGAGGCCCGGCGTGGAAAGGCCGAAGTGGGTAGCCATTGTTACAGGAATCCTGGCCATTACTCTGGGGGTGGGCTACTTGCTGCTGGTGCAGCTATTGGACTATCGCGGCGGCCAATTTTTGCCGGCACCACTGGATCCGCCAGGGATTCTGGGAGAGGGACTTAGGCTTTTGTTGGGGATCCCTGGCTCATTTGGCCGGTTGAGCTGAGGGTGTTTTTGACTTCCTGCTTCCCCTTCCTCTTTTACTTGCGGGTGGCTGATCCCCAGCAAAACTCTTGACAAAATTGTATGCTCAGCTACAGCAAGCCCTATGCTGGAGAAGCGGTTGCAGATTCAGTTGACAGCGGGGGCTGTCCTCTGGGATGACTGGTCGATTTTGGCTTTTTGATCTGGAGATCTGGGCAGGCTGTGGGTTGGGATGGTGCTGTCGCGCTCCACTTGGGTGTGGTTGTGGGCAGGGCTGGGTTTGGCGGCCCTGAGCCAATATCTGCAGTGGGTTGGCGGGATCTACAGCTTCGTGGCTCCCCACTCCGAGCCTCTTGCGGATCTGGTGGTGGGCGCCATCCTTGGGGGGACAGCAGCAGCAGGTCTGGCAGCGCGCCATTGGTGGCAGCAGGCTCGCCGACGGCAAAGTGCTCCAAGTCAGCGGACACAACCGCTGCGGCGGGTTAAGTTAACTCGGAATCAGGTGCAAGCCGATCTGGAAGATGCCGATCGCCTGATCCAGAAGCTGCAGAATGACATCAGTCGCCGTGCCCTGCGTGCCAAGCTGCAAGAGATCAATCAGCGGCTTAACCAGGAGGAATTGCATCTGGTGGTGTTCGGCACCAGTTCCGCCGGCAAGACCTCGTTGATCAATGCCTTGATGGGCCGACCAGTGGGCGAAACAGCCCCCACCCTGGGCACCACCCAGCAGGGATCCATCCACACCTACCAATTGGAGGGCTTGAACAGCCCCATTTCCCTCACCGACACACCTGGGCTGCTGACGATTGGAGGGGCAGGGGAAGCGGAAGCCCGCGCCTTAGCCCAGAAAGCCGATCTGCTGATCTTGGTGGTGGCCGGGGATCTGCTGGCTTCGGAATATGCCGAAATGCTGGAGCTGGCCCGGCTGGGCAAATCCACCATCCTGGCCCTCAACAAAACCGATCAGATGCTGCCGGAGGATGTGGAGACCATCTTGACCCATTTGCGCCGGCGCACTGCCGGTGTGATCCCCGCCGAACAGGTGGTGGCCATCGCCGCCGATCCAGAACCCCTGAAGGTTCGCTACTACTCCGAAGATGGCTCTGTGCGGGAAACTTGGGAGCCGCAGCCCCCCGATACGGAGGCCCTCATCCAACAGATGGCTCAACTGCTGCAGCAGAAGGGATCCCACCTGCGCTTGGCCAATGCTCTGTTGCAAACCCGAACCTTGACCGAAGCTGCCCAACAGGCCCTACAGGAGGAGCGCTGCCAGCAGGGTCGTCAGATCGTGGAACGGATGCAGTGGGCCACCGCTGCTGCCCTGGCGGCAAACCCTCTTCCTGCTTTGGATGTGCTGGCAGGAGTAGCCATTCAGGCACGCATGATCGGGGAACTGCACCAGGTGTTTGACCGACGCATTACCTTGCGCCGGGCCCAGCAAATTGCCCAGAGTTTGGCGCAAATGGTGGTGCAACTGGGGGGGCTGGAGCTGGCTACTCAGGCTTTGGGCTCTCTGCTCAAGGCCAGCCCCTTGATGGTGATGGGGATCCCCCTGCAGGCAGTGACGGGGGCCTATCTGACACGGGTGGCGGGGCTCAGCTACCTAGAGTGGCTGTCCTCTGGGGATCCCTGGCAAGAGGAAATCCTGCAAGAGCGGATTAGGCAGCAGCTCCAAAACCGTCATCCTCTGGCCTTTCTCACCCAACTGGCCCGCCAAGCCCATTCCAACAGCTAGTCGAAGCATCCATCTTTTCGCCGCCACAGGCCCAACCTATCCCGTTCTCCGCCCGCTGCGGAAAATCCATTACACTGAGTACAGCTTTTTCTAACTTAACTTTGTAGAAGTTCTGTAGATTAGCAGGCTCCAGGTCACACAAGAGAGAACATTTGTACCAGCCATACTCAGTGTTGCCGGAAAAAGTTGCACAATTTGTTAATCACAAGTCAAGCCCAGTCCATCATTTTGTAGTCTGCTGCCCTAAACTGGCTCCGTTTGCGCCTTATGTCTTCCATCAACCCGACCTTGCCCATTCAGTGGATCGACGCGGATTCGGGAGAGGTGGTGGAAGAATGCCCTTGGGAGAGCAGTCCCCATCCGGGCACCTACGTCCAACTGGCAGAGCAGCACTACCTGGTTCTGGAAAAGCGTCATTCCTACCGGCTCCGGCAAGGCAAATACCACCTGTGTGGGATCCGCGCCCTGGTGCGTTCGGTCACCCCACCTCAGGAAGTGGGAAGGTTCCTGGGGGATCCCTCCTGTCGGTTTAATGCTCACTCGCCCTTGCTGCGTTGTGCCGTCAACCCCAGCGGGCCCTGTCAGGGCTGCCCCCACTACGAGTCGGCCCCGCGTTGCTAGCCCTCCAGCTCCAGAGCCAACACCTGGGTCAGCGCACGGTTGGTCTTTTCGCGAAACTCGGCCACGCTCACCCGTCCCAGCAAATACACGGCCAGCAACATCACCGCTGCCTCCACCCCAAAGACGGTGGCATAGGCAAGCACTGAAGAAGTGGGGAAGAGAATGCGCCCCAAATCGAGCAAAGCCCCGCCGAGCAAGGTGGAAACCGCCTGGGACATGGCCTGGGCCAGACCCCAAGCCCCGATAAAGGTGCCTGCCGTCTCCGCTGCCGTCAAGTCCAACATGAGGGTAATGGCGCCATTGGTGGTGATCCCAGAAGCCAAGCCAAACAGGATCATGCACAGCTGCAGCAGCCGTGGATTGCCTGTAAACCCTGATGCAATGGTCAGCCCAAAAGAGATGGCCACCAGCAGACAGCCCAGACGGGCCGTTGTCTGTTTGCCCAGCTTGGGCACAATGAAAAATCCGGTCAGCACAATCCCTGCCAAAATACCCAGGCTCCAAAAGGCATTGAGCTGGGTGCTCTGGGCCACCGTCATGCCAAACACCTCGCCGCCGTAGGGTTCTAGGATCGGCTGTTGGATAAACAGGCCCATGGTCATCAACACCAAGAAGCCGAAAAAGATCAGGGTTTGGCGGCTGGCGGTCAGCACCTTGATGGCCGTGCCAAGGGTGATTTGGTCTTCCCGTCCGGCCAGGGTGGAACGGGATCCGTAGCGGGAATAGCGCTTTTCCACCCCCCAGGTGGCAACCACCCCCAGCAGGATCACCACGGCTGGAATGATGATGAAGAGGCGATTAATGGTGCTCTGCAGGTTGTCCGGATCCAAGCCCCGCAGCAGAACTGCCGAGCCAATGGCCCCGCCGGCAATCCCCACCATCAACATAGACCAGACGATCCCCACCAACTTAGAGCGGTTGTCCTCGTCTGACACATCCACCAGCAAAGCCGCAAAAGGCGTGGAGCAGGCGCTGAGGCAGAGACCATAGAGGGCAAACATCAAACAGGCCAAGCCTACCCAGCCATAGGTGGCTCCAGACCAACCCGTGGCCGCAAAGCTCTCCCCCAAACCCCACACCACCTGCACCCCCAGGAAGATGCAGACCGCAAACAGCACCGATCCCAGACGCACATAGCCGGTGCGATGCAGGCCAAACAGGGGCTTGGCATCCGAGAGCTGCCCAAACCAAACCCGAGCCGGGGAGACCAACTGGTGCATGGCCAGGGATCCCCCCACCACCGTTGCCGGGATGGCCAGCAGATCCGTGTCGATCATGACGCGGTTCAGCACTCCCAGAGTGAGCAGCGACATCATTCCCAAGCCCATTTGAAACAGGCCCAGGCGGAACATGACATGCAGCGGCAAAGACTGAACCTGCACCTGAGGCTCTGGAGAAGCTGGAGTTACAGAAGCCACAGAAGCGTTGACCTCGGGATCCCGGCGGATATTGGCCATGATCTGGAATGATTCGAAAGGGTGCTACAGCTTTTTATCGTAGCCCAGGCAGCCTGGGATCCCGGCAAAAGCATGGGGTTGCCAAAAGCGAAACCGCCACGTCCTCTCCCCTTTTGGGAGCTATTGTCAGGGTATAGTCCCCCAATTTCCAATCCTCAGGAATATTGCTATGCGCGCCCCCATCCCCTGGCTGCTGAGTTCACTGAGCTGGGTGGGCATTTCCCTGGCCGCTCCGCCGATGGTGTCTACTTCTCAGGCAACCCCTATGGATTTTCCCCTCCACCAGTCCCTTTCTTCCCCCTCGCCTTCAGAGTGGGCAGAGTACTTGGCCTACAGGCAGGTGATTGACCAGACGATCTCCATGACCTGGGATCCGCAAGCGCGAGCCTTGGCAAAGCAGTATGGGCTGGATATCGTCAACATCACCTGGGAAGATACCGGACGCCACAAGGGATCTGCCCTTGGCCCCAACATCAGCGACATGACCATCCAGGTACAACAGCTCAACCCCAGAACGGGTCACTACGAGCTGAGCCTGATGCCGGTGATCCGCTACCCCAACTTTGCCGATCTGTCTGCCGACCTGCCCCTCGACAGCCTACAGGTGCTGGTGGGCAACGAAAAAGGAAAACCCCTGCAACCCGTGTCGTTGCGAGAGCTGCTGGGGAATCTGCGCCGCTACTTGCACGATCCTGGCTCTTGGGCCGGCAACCGGAACTCCCTGCTGGCTCCACGGGATAGCCATGTGTTGGTGAGCGCCCAGGCCGCCTTTTTGCCCATCCCTGCCGGGGGATCCGCTCAATTCAACCCGGTGCTGTTCAACTACCAATCCCATCCCGGCAACCCAGCCGTGCTGGCAATCTTGGCCACCCGCGAGGGCACCAGCATTACGGTGATCGAGAACCGCACTGAAGATAAGGTAGATAAGGTGGGCGAAGCTATTTGGGGCCAGCGCCTTTTCTTCAACCAAAATGGTGAACGGGCCAGCCTCACCGGGCAGCGCCTCAGCGATTTTCGGGCCGAGCAAGCCGCCGACCCAACCCCTCAGGATCCCGATGCTGCGGAAGTGGCAGAAGAAGCCCTGAACCTGGTGATGGTGATCCAAGTACCTCTCCAGCAGCGGCAGCCGCCGCGAAGGGAAGTTGAGGATATCTCTGTCAAGTTTTTCGGACGCGCAGCCGACCTGGCCGGCCTCAGCAATGTAGAAGCCGCTGTCATCGGACATGGAGAGGTAGAGGGCCCCTTCACCGAGATCAACAACCTGGACATCGAGCGGGATCCTCGCTTTCCCATTCGGGTCACGGTCCAGTTCTACAAAGCCACCGACAATGGTGTGGTCTCCGCCGAGGACATGGCCCAAATTCACCATCAAATTGCCCGCGTCTACCGAGAGGCCGACTATGTGGGCAGCTTGGTGATTCAGCCGGATACAGGCCGACCTACGGAGTACGACCGCGATGCAGAGACAGAGCGCCCCTTTCCCTTTCCTGGGTGGCCGTGGCGTTAGGGCCTGCTGCGCATTCTTCCCACAACCTGCAAGCGAGGGGCAGCATCTTCTCGCCCTAGAGTTTCTCTACTACACTGACAACTGACCTGGTGCCAAGAGGAGGGGGTGTCGGCCCGATATCCTCGGCAAGGTCTGGGTCTGTAGAGGCGGTTGCCAAAGTATCCTCTTTTGAGGCGGAGGTGCTTGCCTGTACCAGCTCTTGCCCAAGGCAGTGGGGAGTTTTTCCTGCAACACTATGGCTGACGCAGTTCCCGTTCGGCGCTACGACCTGTTTGTGCAGGCTTCCCGGCTGCTGCAGCGCTACCGGCAGCTCACGCCGGAACTCCGTCCCATAGGGCTAGAGGTGGCTCTGGCCATCCAGTATCACCGCGCTCAGGCCGGATCGGGATCCCTCTTGCCTTGGGTGGGATCCCCCCGCGGATTACCCTTGCAGCAAGTGGCCCAGCGCATTTGCGACCCGTTTTACAGCAAAACCCATCCTCTTTTGCCGACCCTACCCGAAACTGGCGAGCCTTTGGTGTGGCCTCTGTTCAACCAGGGGGAAAACGGTTTGATCCGGCCCCTGGCCCCGAGCAAAGTGGGCGGGAAACTGGCGGAACGGCGCTGGCTCAAAGCCTGCAACAGCCAGGAAGGGATCGGCTGTCATGCCTTGGCGGCCCACCTGTGGCAAGACGAGCGCTTTTTGGCCGAAGACCGGGATCTCTGTCCTTTCCGCCTTTATGATGGGCGCTACCCCTTGAGCGTGGATCAAGGGCGACAGACCTGCGGCTTTGACGATCACCCCTGTGGCTGGCAGCCGGGACACCCCAAAATGTTGCAGGTGGTGGGCAAAGGCAAACAGGCCGAGATCCTGCTCCCCCACTGGACGGATGACATGTGGACGATGCTCATTCCCTCCCATCGTCCGCTGCCGATTTACCCGCTCTTGGTGATGCTTTACTTTGGCCAAGAAACTTTGCAAAAGGGGCGGAGCAGCCTCTCCATCGAGCAATTTCGTCTGGATTTTCAGTTTAGCCAGTCTCAACTGCGCCTGTTGTTCGACACCCACCCTGAGCACCCCTTGAATCGACACCTGCTTACCTGGGCTCAGCAGCCAGAGGTGGAGTGGGGATCCACAGAACTCTTGCCCCAGATGCCGCCCCTCCTGCATCAACCTGCTGGGGGCAAGGTGGTTTTGGATCCCGATGAGCCGCCCCAGTTCCGCAGCAGTGGGATCCCTCACAGCGCCGGGACAGACCCGCTGATGGCAGAACGCCGCCGTCGACGTCAGTTGGAGCGCAGCGAGCGCCACAACGAGATCTTGCACCAGTTTCGCCGCTGGTTCCGCCTGGCAGGATTGGAAGTCCGGGAGGATCAGCATACCTTTGACTTTTTGGCCGTGGCGGACGGGCATCTGCTTTTGGCCGAAGTAAAGCTCCTGCACCACAAGGATGCGGCAGAGGCTTTGCAGGAAGTGGTGGGACAGTTGCTCTACTACGAGCGCTTTGCCCTTGGCCCCTGGATCGAGCAGGGCTTTTCCGTCCAGAAGGCCGCCGTTTTCGATGGACCGCCGCCGGATCCCTATGTGCGATTTCTAGAAGACCTGGGCATTGCCACCTACTGGATCAACGAGCAGCAGATGATCGATGGGCCAGAAAACTCTTTACGCCTGCTGCGCCAGATGGGGGTGCGGGTACGACCGGATCCCGAATTGGGGGATTAGGGGAAAAAGCCTGCCCATGTTCTCCCCTGAGTTTTGACTCAGGCGGGGGTAACTTCTTGTCTTCTTAAGCGTACCTTAACTGCCCCTTTACTCAGATTCCTTCGTAAACTACCCGACCCTGACTGCTTCGCAGTACAGGGCGGGCTTAAGGCAGCCCTGCAGTTGGCAAGCCAACCACGGACCTCTAGGCTGGTTTACGGCAGCCCCCAAAAGCGCAATCACCTTCGCACCGTTAAAATCCGCATCCCCTTCCCAACCGCAGTGCCCGCATTTGAACTGCTTACCCTTGCGATAGGATTGAGCGGAGTCGGGATGAATATGCAGGCACTTGTGGCAGATCTGCGAGGTATAGGCCGCAGGGACAGCTACCACTTTGACACCCGCCCTCACAGCCTTGTATTCGATAAACCGCCGCAGCTGGTAGAACGCCCAGCTATTGCTACGCCGCCGCTCCTCACGACTGCGGGGCTGCCGGTTGGTACGCCCCCGGATGCCGCTTAAGTCCTCAATTGCAATGCAGGCAGAAAGAGATTGAGCTGCTTTAACGATGCGCTTAGCGATACTGTGGTTCACCCAAGCTTGAAAGCGTCTCTCTTTGCCAGACAGCCGTTGCAGCAGTTGACGGCATCGCCGCCTGCAACTGCGGGTGCCCTTACTGGCCTTGCGCTGAAGAGACGCTCTTAACCGACAGTAGTGATCTCGGACTTTGTTCAGCTGCTGTCCATTCCAGTTGTCTCCTTCGGAGGTATGTGCAATGTCTCGCCGTCCCAGGTCAACACCAATCACCTTGTCGGTGTTCTGTTGCTTGGGGGGCTCTGCCTCGACACAAATCTGGATGGAGTAGGAGCCGTCCTTCCGCTGGACTAGGGTGGCCGATTTGGGGTTAGAGCCAGCCAGCATTCCCC
>NZ_JANSIH010000137.1:0-903 GCF_047462075.1 Synechococcus sp. R55.2 | reverse complement strand
TGACCCGCTCCAGATCCCTCCAGCTGGGGTCTGCCTTCGTCCAGGCCATCTCTGGTTCGGCCTCAGCCGGGATCGCTGTTGGAAGGCTGCTGCTCTCGCAACCCTCGGCAAGATGGGCTGCCAGGGCGAGCGCCTGCGTCAGCTCCGACAACTCCTGCAGCGCCACCGCCAGCTCTGGCGGGCTGAGCTGGACCACCTGCCCCCGGTAGCGCTGGGCAAACTGCTGCACCTGCTCCTCCAGTTCATTCCAGGTTAGGGCGCGCTTTTTCCCAGAGCCAGAGAAACGCTCGAAAGGGGGTTCAGCAGCAGGAAAGACCACCGGCATCAGCCTCCTAGAGATGGGGTCGTCCCTCTGTTGGCTTGTCGGCAGAGGGGTGTGCCCGCCTTTTGACCTCTGCCAAAGGGCAAATGGCTGGGGAAATCTGGGTTGGAGGTGCAGGCTGCGATCAGAGGGATCCGGATCCCTGCTATCCCCCCCTGGGGGTTCCCATCCTGGTCAGAACATAGCCTCACCGCTGCTGTGCTGCGCAAAGGCGGCAGCAACAGCCAACCCAAGCCTGAGCCATTCGGCAAGCTCGGATCCGGGATCCCGCATTCATTAAAGACTGCGACTGCGAAAACCGACGTGCCTCCTTTGGGGCAGGAAAAACCTGAGATGATTGTGACATTCTCCTTGGGCAAATGCAGCCGGCAGCGTGGGGATCCCAATTTCGGCCAGGATACGTGTTGGGACAGAATAGGCCTGCGGCCACTTGTGCAAAGGGTAAAAGAACTATCCGAGGGAGGTGACTGCATTGTTTGCCCAAGTCACTGCTGCCGCTCTGCTGGGACTCCGGGCCGTGCAGGTTACGGTGGAGGTGGATGTGGGCGGTGGCTTGCCCCAGATCACCTTGGTGGGACTGC
>NZ_JANSIH010000136.1:0-7341 GCF_047462075.1 Synechococcus sp. R55.2 | reverse complement strand
CTCTATCTCGTCAGTGCTCTCTTTTGGCTCAAATGAAAGATCAACACAACCTAGTTTAAATCAAAATGACCATCAAAACCTAGCCGATAAAACGATCCAGAGCCCGCTGCAACTCTTCCAGCTCCACCTCGATATTGCCGGTCTCGATGGCATGGCGGATGCAGTGGCGAATGTGATCGTCCAAAATCAGCCGCGCCACCCGATCCAGCGCTCCCTTGACGGCGGCAATTTGCAGCAGCACATCTGGACAAGGCTGATCCTGCTCGATCATGGAGCGGATCCCGTGCACATGCCCTTCGATGCGAGCCAAGCGGTTGATCAACTTGCGCCGAGACTGGGGATCATGATGGTGAGGCTGGGCCCGCCCAGGCAGCGGCGGCTTTTCCAGCGCCAGCTCCCACTCCTCCTCCCAATCGGGTTCTGAAGGGAGCGGCGGAACGGAATGAGATCGAAGTGGGGGAACGGGATCCGACATAAAAAGGGCAAAGGACTGCCTGCATGATACCGCTTGGTTTTCCCCGGGAACGATGGGGTACTCTACAATAGGAAAAGATGTGAAATTTTGTAAAACCTCTCATACTTTGGCTCCATGACCTCTGTGCTCTCCCCCTTTGGCCCTGTAGAAGCGGATCTGGAGCGTTTACGCCAGAACCTGACGCGGTTGGTGAGTGCCAAGCACCCCATTCTGGCCATGGCTGCCGAACATCTGTTTTCGGCGGGAGGGAAAGGGATCCGGCCAGCCATTGTGCTCCTCATCGCCCGCGCCACCACCCCAGATGGAGAGATTACCCCACGGCATTGGCGCTTGGCAGAGATTACTGAGATGATCCACACGGCCAGCTTGGTTCACGACGATGTGATTGATGCTGCCGATGTGCGACGGGGCATCGATACGGTGAATACCCTCTTCGACAATCGGATAGCCGTGCTGGCGGGGGATTACCTCTTCGGCCAAGCTGCTTGGTACTTGGCCAATCTGGACAACCTGGAGGTAGTGAAGCTCCTTTCCAAAGTAATCATGGATTTGCCGGAGGGAGAGGTGCGCCAGAGCCTCACCCGCTTCGACCCGGATGTGTCGATGGAAGACTACCTGGCCAAGAGCTTCTACAAAACGGCCTCCCTCATGTCCGGCAGTTCCAAGGCTGCTGGCCTGCTGAGCGGGGTTAGCGAGGAAGTGGCGGATCGCCTGTTCGATTTTGGGCGGGATCTGGGCATTGCTTTTCAGATCGTCGATGATCTGTTGGATTTCACCGCTTCGGCAGAGACGCTTGGCAAGCCTGTGGGATCCGACCTCATCCAGGGCAACCTCACTGCACCCGTTCTGTTTGCCCTAGAGGAATTTCCCCAGATGCGAGAGCTCATTCTCAGGGAGCTGTCCAACCCGCAAGACCTGAAGCAGGCCCTGGAGTGGGTGTATCAAAGCGAAGGGATCCCACGCTCTCGTCAGTTGGCCCGCGACTATGCCCAGCGGGCTGCCGAAGCGCTGTATAGCCTGCCGGACTCTGTGGCGCGCCGTGCTTTGTTTCAGATGGTGGACTATGTGCTGGAGCGGCTGCACTGAGCAGTCCCGACAGGGTCAAGCTGGCTTTCTACCGGGCTGTGTTGCCCAACACTTGGGCCTCTGGAAGAAGCTCAGGATATTCTGGCGGGGCGAAAAAGTGTAGGCGATTTGGGGGCCAAAAGCGAAAAATGGTGTTGCCGATGATGTTTTCTTCCGGCAAGAAACCCCACACATGGGAGTCTTGGCTGTCGTTGCGGTTATCCCCCATCACAAAATAGGAGCGGGGAGGAACCACGAATTCGGATCCCTGATTGGGAACTCCAGGACAGCGCTCGCCAGGGCAAGAATAGTCGGGGGGGGCATAGATGTAGTCTTCCCGCAGCGGGATCCCGTTGATGATGACCTCACCGTTGGCGATGCGAATGCGATCTCCCGGCAGGCCGATCACCCGCTTGATGTAGGCCCCGTCGAAGTTCAGTTTGGCGGGAGGGTTGAAAACAATAATATCGCCTCGTCTGGGCGAACCAAAGCGGTAGCTGACCTTTTCCACCACCAGCCGATCCCCTTCTTCCAGAGTGGGCAGCATCGAATCGGAGGGGATCCAACGCGCCTCTGCCACAAAGGTGCGAATGCCGAAGGCCAGCAACAGAGCCAGCACCACCGTCAGAAGGTTTTCCCGTTGCGCCTGCCACCAGCTGCGGGATCCCGAGCTGGCAGGGGTTTCCCCTGATGGCGACTGGGGCTTGGGCAGAGGAGTTGGATCTTTTGACGGCATGGAAGCTAACGAACAAGACTTCACGATCTCAAGATTACCGCACCCAATCCAGGGCAGCAGAATGGGAGGCCCTCCCATTAAACCCCTGCCGGAGAGACGAATAGCCGGCAATAGCATAGGATGGGTATTCTGGTGTACCGTACTCGCGACTGTCAGCCTCCATGACGATTTCAACGGAAGAGCGCCTAGAGCGGGTCGAGCGCCTGGTCGAGGCCAATAGCCAAGCAATAGCTCGTCTCACCCAACAACAAGAGGAAGTTTTGAGGCGGATCGATCGGCTCTCAGGGGATAGCGAAAAACTCTCGGAGCGGGTTGAAAAGCTCTCGGGCGATGTCGAAAAGCTCTCGGGCGATGTCGAAAAGCTCTCAGGTGATGTCGAAAAGCTCACTTTTAAGTTCGACACCTCACAAACCATCGGGGAACGGCTGGAACGTCTAGCCACCAGCCTGATTGCCGGTGCCACCATCAGCATCATTGCCGGAGTGATTTTGGTGCTGCTGCGGGAGGGATCCCGTTGAAGGGATGTTGCTCGGGGCTGGTTTTGGGGGGTCAACTGCCGGAATTGAGTTTTTCCCAGTCCTGCTGGTGGATGGCGATCATCTGGGCTTGGGCTTGAATAGCTGCCAACACCTCCGTCATCAGGGGCCAGTCGCTCCGCGGCGGACTGGGGTACTGCTTAAGCTTGTCAACTGTGTTGCTGAGAGCACTTTGCAATTGTTGCAGCAGTTGATAGGTCTGTTGGGCCAAAGCTAGGGTCTCAGAGACGCGGAGGTTATTCTGGCCTTGTTGATATTTCTGGAGAGCTTCCCCTCGCAGGATGCTCAAGATGGCCCCTTCTCTAGAGGCGGCAGTCTGGCCACTTTTGGAGCGCTGCGGTATGATGCGCAACTGCAACACCAGTGGCTCCCCCCGGTACATCCGCTCCACCTCTGCCTGCTGCGGCTCCCCGATCAACTCCGGATCCAGCGCCATCATCCGCTTCATGGCGGTGATCAACTTCGCTCGTATGGACTCGGAGAGATCTTTGAACAGATCCCGCAAAATCCCCTGCTGGCGGTAGCGCACTCGACAAGAAGGCCCCTCTTGAGGCTCCACGAAAATTTGCTCGGCTTTCTCATCCAAAGCCCGCCGCAGCATCGAGTTGAGCAACTGCTGCACTGTCTCTTCTGATTCGTCGGCGGGGACGGACGGAGGCTGGGTTGGCCTCAACTGCGTGGGTGGCCCCGACACGGGAGCAGGAACCTCCCGAGTCACCCGGTTGGCTTGGGCCTGGAGGCGCAGCCGCTCCACCTCTGCCGGGTCGGGGGGATGGCTGAAGTAGTAGGCAATTAAATCCTGCTGCTGCTGAGCGGTGAGAGGGATTGGCTGGACGGAAATCTGGGAATAGGCCAGCATCTTGCTCACATAGTCCAGCGCCGCCAAATCCTGGGGATCCACCATGCCCAAGATGAGGCTGTCGGTATCCAGGGCCAAGGGAACAACTTGGTAGTAAATGCAGATCTCCACCGGCAAGTACTGGGCAATTAGAGCCGGCACTCGCGCCCGGTCAACAAGGGAGTGTTGTCCCACCGCCAGAGAGGCATCTGGATCAGTCATGGCAAGCCCGGAGTGGATCCCGCACAGGCGAGACGTCGCTACCTGATCATAGAGTAAAGCCTACACCCTCGCGGCCTGAGGCCCATGGCATCCTGGCTCATCTGACCGGCGTAAATTGAATAATGTAATACTAGGGGTATTCTCCTCTACACCCAAAGCAGTAAAGCCTTGTTAAGTCTTGGAGTTAACATCGACCACATTGCCACCCTTCGACAGGCACGCCGCACGGTGGAGCCGGATCCGGTAGCGGCAGCGGTGATTGCCGAGCTGGCGGGGGCAGATGGCATTACGGTGCACTTGCGCGAGGATCGCCGTCACATTCAAGATCGGGATGTGCGGCTGCTGCGGCAAACCGTGCGCACCCACCTCAACCTGGAGATGGCAGCCACCGATGAGATGGTGGCGATTGCCCTGGAGGTCAAGCCCGACTACGTCACTTTGGTTCCCGAGCGGCGGGAGGAGATCACCACCGAAGGTGGGTTGGATGTGGCGGGGCAGGTGTCGCGCCTCAGGGATGTGGTCGGCCAACTGCAGGGATCCGGCATTCCCGTCAGCTTGTTTATCGACCCGGATCCGACCCAAGTTGCTGCTGCTGCCCAAGTGGGAGCCCGCTGGGTGGAGCTCCACACGGGGCGCTACGCAGAAGCCTCATCCGAAGCTCAGCGGCAGGTGGAACTTGACCACCTGGAAAAGGCCAGCCAACAGGCCCTTCAACTGGGCTTGCGGGTGAATGCGGGACATGGTCTTACCTACTGGAATGTCGGCCCGGTGGCGCGGATCCCTGGCATGGAGGAGCTGAACATCGGCCACAGCATTATCAGTCGAGCGGTGCTGGTGGGGCTGGATCGGGCGGTGCGAGAGATGCGTCAGGCGATGGGACTAAGCTGAGGAGCAGGCCCGGCATGAACTCGGAATACTACGGCTACGAAAACTACGTTCTGGATCAGGCGGAGATTGAGCGCCTGTTGGATCTGCTGCCAGCCAGTATGCGGGAGAGTGTGAAGATCTTGCCCGCCTCGGAACGGCAAACGGTGGTGATCAAAGGCCGTCGGCAAATGCCCTGGGAACGGCAGATGCGGCTGTTCATCAAGCCCTACGAGTGGCGGCAATTTACCCCCCTGCAGCGGGCGGGGCTGTTCCTGCACAAGGTGGGCTACTACAGTCGGGCGGTGTCGCGGCAGATCGACTTTTACCTGGCCATAGCAGCTCTGGGGGGGTTGAGCTTGATCTTCGAGGCCGTACAACAGGATCCCGTGGGAGCAACCGTTTCGGGGGGTTTGAGTGGCTTGGCCCTCTGGCAGTTGCGCCGCGACCAAACCAATGACCGTCGTCTGTTGGCTGCTGACGCCTATGCGGTGGATCGCCTGGTGTTGCGCGGGATCCCGCGGCTGCAGGCGGTGGAGGCCCTAGGGCAGGCGCTGCATGTGGAGGCCCGTCTGGAGGGGCGCTCGGGCAATGATCTGCTGGACATGTTGCGCTACCAAAACCTCAAGCGGCTGGCCCAGCGTCCGGCGGAAGACATTGTGTTGAGCTAATCCCGGGTAGAGATGCTTTCTCCCTCGCGGCTGGGATCCCAGGCGGGCCGGTGGGGCCGCCATCTGCTGCAAGTGGCGGTGACCGATTCCACCAATCGGCTGCTCTTGGACTGGGGCCGTCGGTTCCCACAGCCGCTGCCAGTGGGCACAGTTTTGGTCAGCACCCGCCAACGGGCTGGGCAAGGTCAACATGGGCGAGTGTGGCACTCGCAGCCGGGGGGGCTGTACCTGTCCGTTTGGCTGGGATCCCCGCCCTTGCATCACTCGCTGCTGGAACTGACCCTGACCTTGGGCTGGGGCATTGCGGGCCGTTTACGGCAAAACCTTGGGATCCCGCTGCGGCTGAAATGGCCCAACGATTTGGTGGTGGTGGACGAGCAGCGCCCGGATTCTCTGCTCAAGCTGGGGGGGATCCTGGTGCAAAGCCGCTGTGGGGGGCGCGGGCCGCTGCTGGGGTGGGTGGCCGGTGTGGGGGTGAATGTCAACAACCCCGTTCCCATTGGGGCAATCACCTTAGCCCAAATTTTGGGATCCCCTCTGCACCGCTCACTCGACCGCACCGAGATTGCCGGCTGGGTTCTGCAGGGGATGGAGCAGGGATTCCACGTCTGGTTGCAAGGGGGATTTGCCCCCGTTCGCTCAGAGTACGAAGCCTGGATGGTCAAGCCGCAAGTCCAATGGCTCGAAAGGGGGACTAGCCTCACGATCTTGGGCCTTGCCGAGGATGGAAGGGTGCGAGTACAAACACAAGGGGAGCGACATCTGCAACAGCAGCAATCCATCCGGACGCTTACACCCGACCAAGTTCGCTTGAGCTATCACATGCCGGCGGGCGATAGCCTGTAATTTCTCTTGTGTTTTTTATGTGGCCTGTGTTGAACTCGGTGATGAAGCTTTTGGTTATGGCAGCGCGCCTTTTCTCCCCCCGAGCTCGGCGGCTGCGCTTTTGGCTGAAGCTGGGGCTGGCTCTGCTCTGGTTTTATCCCACTGCTCTGCTGGCCCAAACCCAACCAACCCCTTTGCCCCCGCCGCCCATGGTGGAACCGGCCCTAGACACGCCTGGGGCAGCAGCCCTGCTGCTGGATGGAGCCATTCCTTTACGAGAGGGCAGCCCTGCGACCCTTGAGGCAGAAACCCGCCCAGAGACGGTAGTAGGCCGCGAGATCGTGATTGAGCCCCAGAAGAACCATGACCTGGTTCCCCATGCTCAGCCTGAAGGTGGGGTGCCGGTGGTGCTGATGGAACGCAGCTCCGGTCGCCGCATCATTCTCGCCCCCGGCCAAGAGATTCGCATCGAGGATCCCAGCCAGCCCCAAGCTCCTGAACCGCAAACGCCAAGGTTGCCTGAACTGGCGGCAGGTGACGAACGACTGCTCTACCCCCTACCTCACCCGGTGCCGATTACTTCTGGATTTGGCATGCGAATTCACCCCATCCGCGGAGAGCCGGAGTTTCATGCTGGAGTGGATTTGGGGGCCAGCATGGGCACGCCGATCTTGGCCTCTTTAAGCGGCAAGGTGGTTACATCGGGATCCTTGGGGGGTCTGGGGATCACCGTTGTGCTGGAGCATGCCGGCGGTCGGCGCACTCGCTATGGCCACATGTCCGAAGTTGCTGTAACACCGGGGGAAGTGGTAGAGCGGGGATCCGTCATCGGCTATGTGGGGGCGACCGGAGCGGTAACTGGGCCGCACCTCCACTTTGAGCTGTGGAAGCGGGCGGTGGGGCAAGGTTGGGTGGTTCTGGACGCCACAGATGATCTGAAGGTTGCTGTTGCCCAGCTGCCGGGTTAGCCAGAGCCGGCTTGGGTTAGCATAGGTGGGCGGGCTCCAACTGGAATGCTGGCGCAGGTAACCAGTTGGGTCATGCAGGTTTTGCGGACGTGGCGGAACGGCAGACGCGCTAGACTTAGGATCTAGTGCCGCAAGGCGTAA